>CAZJPX010000012.1:0-17016 GCA_964548325.1 uncultured Staphylococcaceae bacterium | reverse complement strand
ACTAGAGTCATTGAAGTTGGAGTGTTCGTTCTTCCAATATCTAAAACCGGTAAATGTAAAACAGGTCTTGGACAATATCTAAACGATGTTCCAATCGATGATTCTCCATTTGCTAAGATTGAGACTGACAAAAATACAACAAAACAAAAAATTGAAAAAGCAGAACCTATAAAATTCAAAAAGCTAGCAGTTCAATTTAAAGAAGATATACAACCACATGTCGCATCAAAACAAATCGATGATGATGTAGATGAAAATCTTTTACTATATGGTACGCACATGCATATGCTTATGGAAGCGGTTGATTTAAAAACAAAAGATGCCTCTTTTATAAATGATGTAGAAGAACAGAAAAAAATTAAAAAAGTGTTAGATTTGCCAGTTTTTAATAATTTAGACAGCGTTAACATATACAAAGAATATCAATTTTATGACCCTTTAAAAAATATTACAGGTGTCATTGATTTAATGCTTGTATATAATAATCATATCAAGATTATTGATTATAAACTTAAAAACATTGATGATGAAGGATACAAGGAACAACTTAATAAATATAAATCGTATATAGAAAGAGTATTTAATTTAAAGGTTGAATGTTATCTATTATCTTTAACAGATGCAAGAATTGAACAAATATTATGAAACATATAGTGATACCAATTAAAAAAGAAAGATTTAAAGAGATTTGTACCTCATTAAAGATACCAACAAATGTTGAAGTTGATATTGTTTTTGAAATATATGAAATTGTATGTAGTGCACTAAATCAAGTTATTCATCAAACTGAATTTTATAAATTCACACCTATCAATCACGTAGTGATTATCTTATACATAATTAATGAATATATTTATTTTGTTGGAAAAAGATCTAATGAAGAAATTAAAGAAATATTTAAAAAGGATGAAACAATTAATTTTATCTCAAGTTTATGTACCGATAAATACTTAACAAACGAACAATTAAATTATAAATCTCAAGCATTCCTAGATCGCTTTAATCCATCGATATCTACATTAGAGTTATATCTAAACTTCTGTTTAAGAATGTTAACATCTTTAACTCCAACTAGTAGAGGAGAAGAGTTAATTATGAACATGTTAACCAATGGTTTTAAGTTATCTAAATGTATCATTTCTTTATTGCTAGATGGATTTGAAACAGAAGCATTTTCTACATGGCGTACACTCCATGAAAATGAATCCATCTTGTTTGTTATTTTTAAATATGGGGATCCTGTTTTAAAAGAGTATATGAAACATATAAATTATGCTCTAGCATATCGAGGACAAATACCATCAAAAGAAAAAACTGATGAAATATTTGTCCAGATTAAAGAAGAAATGAGAGAGCACGATTTAAAAAGTAAAGACATGAAAAAATTTATTGAGTATGGATATTTATATGCAGTTCCTAACATAGAACTTAATAAAGATTTTAAACTCAATTTTAGAGATGGAGTACAAAAACTAGCTGGTTTATCTTTATATTCAAAAACTTATGAGACAGCTAGTGAAATAGCTCACTCATCCCCTCTACTTTTGTATTCTAGAAGAGATTATTTCTTTAATTTAACTTTGCTTAGATTATATGAAACCTTCTTAAGATTAGAGCTGATATTTAAACAAGTTTATGATAAGAAAATCACTGAAAAAAATCCATATCATGCAATTAGAAAAGTATACCTAAGTCAGTTGATTTCTATTAAAGATAGAATCAGTAAAATATTTGCATCTGTGAATGGTAAAAAACCTTCAAATAATAATGAAAACACCGATAATCAAGATAAAAACGATGCAAAAACTGAATAAAAATTAAGCTTCTCTATAACAACTTCCACCAATAAATTCTTTTAAAATTGAGTTTGATGGAATCCATTTTGTATCTATTGGTTTAAAGTATTTTAATAATTTAATAAGCCTAGCAGCATCTGGTCCATACTTAGATTCTTTATCTATTTTTAAAAGACTTGGCATAGCTAATTCTTTCATGACACATAGCTCATAATTTAAAAATGAATCGAAGACAAAATTTGCTTCTTCTTGTGTTTTATAAATCCATTTAAATTCACCCCTTCTAACAGAAGGCCACATGGCAATAGTTTCTTCTGGAGTTGTGTTACGATATTTAGCATCACGGACAAATCTTCTAATCAATCTGATATCAGTTAAACTTATTGGATTATCATAATCTAAATTAATTTGAGCTTGAGGTGAGATAAATATTTTATATTTTAAATATTTAGGAATCGCTGGAGTCATATCTTCATTTAATGCATGGATACCTTCAATGATGATAGGATTATTTTGTTTTATCTTAACAGCGATTCCTTTTTTTCTTTTATTTTCGGTAAATGAGAATTTAGGAAGTTCGACACTTTTACCATGAAGCAAGTCGACAAGATGTTCATTAAATAGTTTAATATCTAATGCATCGATTGATTCAAAATCATAATTACCATCTTCATCAATTGGGACTTCTTCCCTTGATTTATAATAATCATCAATTGATATTCTAATTGGATCGATTCCTCTTGATATGAGTTCTACTGTGAGTCTATCAGCAAAGGTTGTCTTACCACTACTTGAAGGACCAGCGACACAGATTAATCTAATATCTTTAATCTTTCTTTCAATTTCTTCTCCAAGGATTGAGAGCATTCTGTTATGTCTATTTTCACACATATTGATCAATGTGACCTCGCCTCTTTCTTTTATTGAGCTATTGATTCCGCTTGCAGAAGATAGATTAACTAAATTTCCCCACTCTTGAGAATGAATTAATGTGTCCCTAAATGTTGGTTCATCATGGAATGGAGGAATCTGTCCATCGTATTCACTACGTGGATATCGAATCAATAATCCATTGACGTATTGAATCAATTTGAATTCACTTAAATAACCTGTGCTTGGTACCATCTTGCCATACATATAATTTAAATAACCATCACATTCATAGAAATGAACTGTCTTCTCTGGTCGATAAGCAAGAATTGCTGCCTTATCTGGCAAGTTAAATTTTTTATATAATTGAAGAGCTTCAGTATTGGTAACTATTTTTCTATGAAATGGATAATCTTGTTCAGATAATCTTTTCATTTCAGCTTCTATCTTTTTAGTCATCTCAAGAGTAATCATACGAGTTTTTCCACTCACCACTTGAGCAAAGATTGCTCGTGAAACAGAATAAGTTAATTTAAATCGTAGCGTAGGATATAAATTATGAGCGGCTTGAACAAAAAGGAAACGTAAACCTCTTTCATAGACGCCCATTGCCTCAGGATCTTTAATGGTTAAAAAAGAAATAGTTGCATCATAATAAACATCATAGTCGAGTTCTCTCACTCTTCCATTAACTAATGCACAAATAATATTTTTATCATTATTTGTTAGATCTTTAATTTTAACTTTCTTTTCAAAAGATTCTGTTTTTCCATTAAATTGGACATTAAACATAGAGAAAACCTCCTTTATTGAACTGTATTTCGTTTCGTAAAGTAAAGTTTAAAGAAATATTGGACTTTATGCAATAAAAAGTCTTTCAGTTGTTCAAAGATAGATTTATATATCTAATCAATCTATAATTTTTATATGTTTGAGATTGATGCAACAAACATATATCAATTTTCTAGATCAACAAAAAAACAAAGAATACCCGAAATAGATTTCTTAAGAGGCTTATGTATATTTTTAATGTTGTTAGATCATTTCTTTCTTATCTTTGGAGAAATGAATAAGACAATATTTGGAACAATTTCTGCTACTTCTTCAATATACATGCTTTATAGATATAGTGTGTGGTGGTGGTCTTGGAGTGTGAGAGTAAATGCAAGAATAGTAATTATTTGTATTTTCTTTTTTGTCTCTGGAGTCTCTAGTTTCTTTTCAAGAAATAACATTAGAAGAGGGTTATGGATTTTTATTGTCTCTTTAATAATTAATGCAGCCATGTTTGGAGCTGAAGAGTACCTCGGTATAAGTGGAATGATTACATATTTTGGAGCAATCAACTGCTTTGGTGTTACGATATTGATTTATGCATTATATGAATTACTGATGAATAAATTGAAAGTGAAAGAACCATATCAATTAAGAATATCGTTAATTATTGGTTTAATTACTTCACTTATCGGTTTTACTGCTAGTTTATTGTTTGACTTTAGTGTACAAGTATCAAGAGATAGTGTTGATTTTATAACATTTATTAAACACGTATTTGGTTTTGCAAGAATAGAAAATGTTGGTGATTATTTGCAACTTCTACCTTACCTTGGATTTTTCTTTTTTGGGGCAGGATTTGCAGCGATTTTATATAAAAACAAGGAATCTATCTTTACTTCGCTATTTAAATACATCCCTACTCGACCAAAGAAAAGCGAGTACTCAAATATACTTGCCTACTCATTAAGTTTAGGAGTATATTCTATTTATTCTGTCTTTAATTCTATTATTTTTGTTATAAAAAAAGGTGGAAGATATTCTTTAATAATTTATCTTCTACACCAATTTATTTTCCTACTCATACTATTTATTGTTATGTATTCTTTAGGATATTCGATACAATTTTAAGATATGAAACAAATCAACGAACAAACATTATATGAAGCAATTAGAATGATTGCTATCAATTATCCAAATAGAAAAGCTTTATATTTAAAAGGCAAATTTATCACATATAAAAAACTTTTAAATAATATTAATAAGTATGCTCACTTTCTTAAAACATTTGGAGTAGAAAAAAACGATGTTGTATCAATTGCTCTACCAAATGTTTTTAGTGCCATCTATTTGTTATATGCCACTAATCAAATCGGAGCTATCAACAATTTAATATATCCCTTAATTAAATATGAACAACTTTTAAAAATTTTAGATAAAACAAAATCAAAAATATTATTTTGTTTAGATACTTCATATGATGAATATAAAAGTTTAGAAGAAAAAGGAGTCTTAGTGATTCCTATTAATCCAGTTAGTGAATGTTCCTTTATTTTAAATGTTGGATACAAATTTTTAAATAAGGAGAAATTAAAAAATATTAAAAATGCAAAATATAATAGTAAATCAATAAACAAGTTAAAAAATATATACAAAGAATACGACAAAGATTATTTAAAAGATTCTTTTTATCTTCAAAGCGGAGGCACCAGTGGAGAAAGCAAAACCATAGCTCTATCTAATTTTTCAATTAATGCTTTAATTAACCAATGTCCTGAATTGTTAGATTTAGAAGATGGTAAGGGTATGTATATGTTTGCAGCGCTTCCTACATTCCATGGATTTGGTTTAGCAATGGGAATTCATATCATGCTTGCATATGGAGGATGCGATGTATTAATTCCAAAATTTTCAACTAAAGAGACAATTAAAATAATTAAAAAAGGGATGACTACTTTTATCATCGGGATACCTCTTTTATATCAAGCATTATTAAATAATAAAAAGTTTGATAATAAGAAATTATCTACTTTGAGATATACCTTTGTTGGAGGAGATACTGTTTCTAAATCGTTAAAAGAAAACTTCAATAATTTAATGATTAAAAACAATTCTAAAGCAAGATTATATGAAGGATATGGATTAACTGAGATGGTTACTGTCACATCTTTAAATACTGATAAATATCATAAAGAAGGAACTGTAGGTAGATTATTGGATAATGTAGAATGTAAAATCATCGATGAAAATTTAAACGATGTAACCTTTATTAAGGATGGTGAAATATGTTTGACTGGTGAAACAATCATGAATGGATATAGATTTACAAAAGATACATCGTTTATAAGTTTTAATGATAATAAAAAATGGATTAGAACAGGTGATTACGGATCTTTAGATAAAGATAGATTTTTATACTTTAAACAAAGAATCAAACAAATTATTAAAGTTAAAGGCATCAATCTATTTCCAAAAGAATTAGAAAATAGTATTAAGGAATTATCATTTATTTTTGATTGTGCTATCACATCATTAAAGAATGAAAAAACCAAAGAAGATGATATATATTTATTTGTTGTCATACATAGAGCATTTAAAACAAAATCATATGATCAAGATATAAATAAAAAACTTATTAATTCATTTGGAGAAATTTCTAAACCAAAGAAAATAATTTATGTTGATAAAATACTTAAGACAGCTCTTGGAAAAGTTGATTTTATCTCTCTTTTAAACAGCATAAAATCTAATCAAAATTAATTTTTTATGTTAGATTTGCATAGATTTTTTATAAAAAACGCAATATTTATAATTTAAAATTAACTATAAGCAAATAAAAAGTGCTTATAGAATATAAGCACATATATTTTTAAGTGGTGGGTGCTACAGGGCTCGAACCTGTGACCTTCTGTACGTCAAACAGATGCTCTCCCAGCTGAGCTAAACACCCAAAGCGCTATATTATTTTATACATGAGGGTGTTTAAAATCAATATCAAAGTGATACAATAGAGGCATGAAAAAAGAAGTATCAGCTGGGGCAGTTATATATAAAATTGAAAATGATAAAATTTTCTATCTAATTGAATATATGGGACTTGGTCATATCTCTTTGGTTAAAGGTCATAAGGACAAAGGTGAAACTTTAATTCAAACCGCTATTAGAGAAATAAAAGAAGAGACAAGTCTTGATGTAGACTTAGATACTTCTTTTAAAAAGACTATTTCATATCATCCTTATCTTGATGATTTAAGTGTTATTAAAGATGTAACATTCTTTGTTGCAAAAGTAAAAGATAATAATGCTATTCCAATTGATTTACATGATGCTGAAGTGGTTAGTTCTGAATTTTTAGCTTATAATGATGCATACAATAAATTAACTCATAAATCTGATAAAGAAACATTAAAAGAGGCTAATGAATATATCATATTAAAGGAGGGCTTTTAATTATGTTTTCTAATTTTTTATCTTCTATTTGGTCAAATGGTTTTGATAATTCTATTGCAATCTGGGCAAGTAAATTATTTGATTCGATGCCTGGTGTATTAAAAAGTGTTTTTATTTCGATATCTAGTTTTGGAGATTATGGAATATTTTTTATCTTTCTAGCTATCTTATTTCTATGTTTTAAAAGAACAAGAAAACTAGCAGTTTATTTAATTGTAGGACTTCTTATAGCATTGATTTTTAATGATTTGATATTTAAAAATATTTTCAATAGAGCGCGACCATTTGAAGATGCTAATTTAGTTGCACAATTAGTTTCAATACAAAATCATAATGGTATAGTGTATGGAATAGAACCTTCATCATCAAGTTTCCCTAGCGGACATACATTTATTGCCTTTAGTGTTGCAACTCTTGTCACAACAGAATACATATTCAACAAGGAAGAGAGAAAATTTTATCTTCCATTTATGGTCTTCTTTATTGTTCTTGCAGTCTTGATTGGTTTTTCAAGAGTGTTGTTATCGCATCATTATATGAGTGATGTCATCGCTGGAATGTTGTTTGGTATTGCTCTTGGAATAGGCGGATATTATCTAATTAAATATTCACCAATTTGGTATAGACTAATTAAAAACAAAGCTGGTGCAAAAGAAGAAAAAGAAGAATTAAAAGAAGAATCTATTGAAGATACAAATGACAGGTGAAATTAAAATCGAATTTTTGAAATTTGTCTAACTTTTGCAATTCTTTTATTGCAAAAATAAAGTATTTTAAGTCGTAGTTAAAATGATATCTACATCTTGATCGTCTTCAAAAGTTAGATAAATTTCTACAGTTTCAACTTCGGTATATGTATATATTAACAACGCATAATTAATTGTTAATGAATCAATAACATTAGAAAAATTACCTGTGACCATATATAACAGTTGAGTTAAATAGTTATTTGTATTTTCATTTAAATATATTCGATACCTAAGAGTGCTTTCTATCTCTATTAATAAATTTAAATCTTCTTCTATATCTAAATCTTTTAAGAAATTTGTATATCCTTCTTCTAGTAAAGTATCAGAATTTCCATCTAAGATTTCTGAATAATATTCATTTGTTCCTATATAATAATAAGCTGAGACTGATTTATTTTTATTAATAGTAATTATAGAAGAATCAATTTCATATCCATTTATATTTATGATAGATGTGTACACTAACGTTGATGAATCTAAATAATCAAGTAAAACATCCTCTATCGTAAGATTAATATCACAAGATAAAAGTAGAGGTATTAAAAATATAAAATTTAAAAATGTTTTATGTTTAAATCTTTTCATTTAGAAATATTGCTCAAATAGTTCAATGAGCTCAGATTGTTGATCGTTGTAATCTATATATGCACCATATTCATAATATAATTCTAAATTTGCATATTTCCTTATGTAACCAGCGACAAACAATCCATCATGAGTGAATGCACAATCAAAGTATGAATATGTAGTCACATTCTCAGATAATACACATTGAAATCTTATATAGTTAGATAAAGAATAATATTTTATATTGTTCTCTTCTATGACATTTGTAAAATAAGAATTGGATGAATAAGAATATGATTCAATAATCGATTCTTTAAATTCAACTACATAAGCATATGCTTCTTGCAATGTATAGTTAGTACTACTTCCATCTTCAGTTACAACATATGAATCATTACTTTGAGATAAACTAATCGAATTAGAAGTAGATCCATATTTATATGAATATGAAAGAGATAAAGAATTCATATCATCATCAAGATTTAATGATATCTCTTCTTTTGTTGATGTATTAGTTTCAAGATCAATTTCTGTTAAAGAACTATTTAAACTGATAGTACTTATATCATCATATGTACTCGATGGATCAAATGATTGGATAATCGTATTAGCTTCATCTTCAGAAATTGTTAGAAAATCTTCTAAACTAAAACCAGATAAATCGATAACAAAATTCAACTTACATGAAGTTAATACTCCAAGAAGTGCAACACCAGATAACATTAATAATTTAAATTTTTTGCGCATAATAATTCCCCTTTTTTATTCTATTTTAATTATAGTTTTAATTGCTTGATTTTGCTATCAAATTTTTCTTAATATAATTTTAATAAATTGACATTGTAAAAAAAGTGTATTGAGATTTTATTTAATGGATTTAATCGATTTTATCGATGTTTTTTTGTATTAAATGATGATTATATAAAATCTTAATACAAAATTTATTAGGTTTGAGTATTGCTTTTTTCTACAATCATTAGAGGACACACTTTATGCTTAAAAAATTCTTAAACATCTTCAAAATCTATGAGTGGGCATTTCTTGTAATTGCAATTATCACTCTAATCGTTTTATCTGTTTTATCAAATCCTACCAGTGCTGTTGATGTGTTAGGACTTATTGCTCCATTCTTTGGAGTAATATCTGCGGCGTTAAATGGTAAAAAGAAAAAGTATGCATTTATCACTTACACTGTATACGTTATTCTTTATGGTATTTACTGTTTATTCACTGCAAATTATGGAGAAGGTTTCTTAAATCTTGTCTTTAACCTAGCAATGTATTTATATACATTGTATGGATTCTACGTTAAACCACTTATTGCTAAAAAGAAAGTAGCAACTCAAGAAAAAACTGATACCGCTCAAACATCAACTGAAGAAGCAGCAAGTTCAGATTTCAAAATCAATCAAATTAAACCTTACATGATCGTTGCAATTGTTATCTTCATCCCTCTTGTCACTGGACTTTATGGATGGATACTTTCAAATAATTTCTGGATTGAAGGTCTCAGTGACACTTTCCAACCTTATTTGAATGCGCTTGCAACAGCATGTTGTATAACCGCTGTTTTCCTTGCTTCTAAAACAATTTTATGGCAATGGATCTTCTGGCTATCATATGGAACTGTCGGTCTTACAATTTGGACACTCTACTATATTGAAAATGGTTCAGCAGTATCATTAATCGCTTTAAATATCTGTTTCATCATCATGAATGTCTATAGTTTTGTACTATGGATTATTGATTTTAAGAAACAAAAAGAACTTGAAAAACTAGCAACTAGAGATACAGCAGTAGCATAAATAAGCAATTAATAGCCTAGCCTAGCTAGGCTATTTCTTTATTTAAAGTTTCATTATATTAATTAATTCATTTTTGTTTTCTACAATAGAAACTTTAAATAAAGAAGATTTTAAAATAAACGTTATAGTGCTTTAGTTGGTGTTATAAATTTGTTTAATTTGTTATACAATTTAAAAGATGCACCAATAGTTCAGTGGTAGAACACTAGCTTCCCAAGCTAGGTATGCGGGTTCGATTCCCGTTTGGTGCTCCAGCAAATATAAAAGGAGTACGATTATGGTTAAAGCTTATATTTGTTTTGATTATGATAATGATCTTGAATTGAAAGAAGGTTTAGTTGGGCAAGCAAAAAATCCTGATTCTCCATTTTCTATATCAGATTTTTCAATTAAGCAAGAAATCGAATCTAATTGGAAACAGTATGCTAGAGAAAAAATTAGTAAAGCTGATGTTGTGATTGTAATTTGTGGTAGACATACTGATAAAGCAAAAGGTGTAACCGCAGAATTAAGCATTACACAAGAAGAGAAAAAACCATACTTTCTTCTTCGTGGACGAAGTGAGGGAAATGTAAAAAAGCCTTCTAATGCTACTTCAAACGATGAGATTCATGATTGGACACGGCCAAATCTTAAAATGTTGATTAGTAGAGGAGTGCGATAGAGTGAACAATAATAAAGCTCTTGTTGTCGGTATAGATTCTTACCTTGAATCTCCGTTATTAGGATGTGTTAATGATGCTGTTGAAATAGATAAATTATTATCAAACAATGACGATGGTACTATTAATTTTTCTGTACAACGTAAAACATCAGACATAAATGAAATTACCAAGGCATCATTAAAACAGTGGATTAAGGAATGTTTTGATAGCGATGTAGATATTGCATTGTTTTATTTTTCTGGTCACGGTTGCATAGATGTTGAAGGAGGATATATTCTTACTCAGGATTATCAGCCTAACGATTGGGGAGTATCTATGCAAGATATTTTAACTATTGTTAATAAATCAAAATGCAAAAATAAAGTTGTTATACTTGATTGTTGCCATTCTGGTTTTGTCGGAACCATCCCAAGCACTGGGCAACAAACTGCTGTTATTAATGAAGGTGTTACCATATTAACAGCTAGTCAATATAATGAATCAGCATTAGAAACTAATAATCATGGTGTTTTTACAAGTCTTTTAATTGAAGCCTTAAAAGGTGGAGCAGCTGACATTACAGGAAATATTTCTCCTGGAAGTATTTATTCATACATTGATAGAGCACTCGGACCATGGGAGCAACGTCCTGTTTTTAAAACAAATGTAAAACAGTTTGTTTCATTAAGAAAATCGACACCTCCTATTGATATTAATGTTGTTAAAAAACTAGTTAATTATTTTGATAATCCTTTAAAAGAATTAGAACTTAATCCTTCTTATGAGCCTACAAATAATCCTAACGATGTACATAAGATAATTGAACCATATACAGATAAAGAAAAAGCTATTATATTCAAAGATCTTCAATTGCTTGAGAGAGTAGGGTTAGTGGTGCCTGTAGATACACAGCATATGTATTATGCTGCTATGAACTCTAAATCGTGTCGTCTCACTTCAGTTGGTCAACATTATTGGAGACTTGTTAAAGATAAAAAAATATAAAATAGGATAAACAAAATTTTAGTATATATGATCTATGAGGAGAGGATAGTTCAGTGAAAAAATTATCTTCACTTTTGTTAGTAATAATAAATATTACCGGAATATGTCTACTTTCTAGTTGTGGTGAAGTTTTTGAACAAATGGATAGAATTTATTCTGGTGATTTTTCATATGCTTATATAAAAAGAGTTGATACACAGATTTCTAATAAATATGGTGAATATGTTTGTATATATGAATTGTCGGATGAAGGTAAAACAAAAGATACGATTATACTTCCTGAAGAAATTGATGATAAACAAGTTATTAAAATTGGAATGTATGGTCTTGGATATTCATTTAGTATTTTCTATGGTAGTTCATTTACTAACCTTTATATATCAAAATATATTGAAAGTATGCCTTGTCATTATTTATGTGGTAATAAAAAAATGTATATAATGGATATTGATGATTTAAGTTTTATTTATGGTAGGCACTGCACATTTTATTTATCGGAGAGTTTATATAATAGGTATATCGATGAATATGCGGATGAAAAAGACGACACAAGATTATGCATTGCTAACCTTGAATTTATAAGTGATAATGAAACATATTTCATAGCAGATTATGACGATGGTGATCTAATCACTTATGTACCAGAAGCACCAACAAAAGATGGATATGAATTTGGTGGATGGTATAAAGAAGAAGAATGTATAAATGAATGGAACTTTAAAGAAGATACATTCATTCTTGAAGAAGATGAAACAATAATTAAGTTATATGCTAAATGGATTTAATAATTCAATTTAGTAGACACTTTATTGTTAAAAATATTATTAAGATGAGTTCTTTTTTGTGTATTTTTAATATCCAGTATATCATATTATGTGGTTGAAAAACGTGCCTTGAATAAGTTAACTAATGCTTGGCTTTCAATCAGTAAAAAACCTAATTTATAGGAGAGAAAATTATGCTAAAAAAATTAAATAAGTTGGCTATATTGTTAACACCATTTACAGTAGTTGCATCATTATTATTTGTACATGAAACTCAAGGACTAGTACACCACTCCTTAAAAAAAGAAAGTCCAGCTAAGGTTTACAATCATGAAGTAGGACACGATACTCCAACAGGAGAAATAGATTGGGTTGAGCTAACAACGGAAAGTTTCCAAACTGAAGGCACATATAGTGGAGGAACACTAACTGGAGGTAGCTCTGATACTGAAACAGTATATTTCTATCTTGGGGAGGATATATTTTTTACAGATGATAATATAAATTTCGATGGTATCTACATAACTGGTTATGCAACTCTTTGTCTTAACGGAAATCTTTTATATGGAACAGATACTCAATCTGTAATTACAATAACTTCAAGTGGTTCATATGTTGAAATATGTGATTGTAAATATAAAGATGAAAACTATGGTCATAACTACTATGTTGATAACACTAATAATAAATATGTTTTTGATGATGATAGTGATGAATGGGACATAGATTATGCTAATGCTGACATAACAGGCACGATGTATGGAGGAATTATCACAGGTGGTCAAGGTACATATGGATATGGCGATGGTGGAGGCATATATGTTTCAAGATGTACATTGATATTTAATAGTGGCAATGTTGCGGGCAATAGAGCAGGATATGGTGGAGGCATTTATATAACTGTAAGTAGCTCAACTTTAATTATGAATGATGGTACTGTTGAAGGTAACTACGGATCAAGTAATGATAATATTGGTAGTGGTGCAGGTATATTTGTTTCGAGGGGTGTTTTTAATATGAACGGTGGAACAATTACAAATAACTATACTGTTAGTGATGGTAGTGCGATATATATGCGTAGTACAGCAGTTGCTCATATTTACGATGGTTATGTTGATGGAGATGTGTATAGCAATTATAGCACGATATCTATAACTGGTGGTTATTTTTCTACTACTGGCTATGAATCTATTGAAAACAAAACCTTCGTTAACACAAATACACATATTATTTTAGATATCTCTAAACTTGGAGGCACTAACTTTGATGAAGACTACCTAGAAGAATTTCCTTATGCAGTATATCTAATTGGTACACCAAATTATACTATCGAAGATATAACTGTATGTCCTAACATAGATTATGAAGATCAGATTGTAATTAATAATGCTCCAGATACAGTTAATGTCACATATTCCTATCAAGATTCTAATGGTGAAACTATAAACAAATTACCAACCGAAATCGGTGAATACGAGGTAAAAGCATCATTTGATGTAGCTATGGGCATAGTAGATGGAATAAAAACCTACTATGAGACATATGAGACAACATTTAATGTGTATGTTGTTGAACATAATTTAACTCACGTTGAAAGATTAGAACCAACCAAAACTGAAGATGGTCATTATGAGTATTGGTATTGTGATAGATGCGGAAAGTATTTCCTAGATGAAGCATGTATTAATGAAACAACATATGAAGATTTAATTATTCCTGCTATTGGTGATTTTGATTATTTCATAATATTGTGGATTTGTCTTGCTGTATTATTATTAATAATTATTGGTATTGTTATCTTCTTTGTTGTTAAAAAGAAACAATCAAAAAAACTTAAAAAATAAAATGCATATAATAAAGGATATTCTTTGTGGAAAATAATTTTCATGAGAAAGTATTAATGTTCTATGCGCAAAATTACTCGCCCTTTTTTTCATATGAGCAAAAATCAACCAAGGGTGGATATGAAGTTTTTGATGTCTTAAAGCATGAAAATATAAAAGGAACGTTTGATGTTATTGATTCATGCAAAAGATGTCGTTTCTGTGGTAAAACGGAACCAAATGTATCATTCAATCAAAGGGCACACTTATTTCCAGAAAGTCTTGGTAATAAACTATTTAGAAGTGTAAATAATGAATGTGATAACTGTAATAGAGTTTTTTCTGAATACGAGTCAGATTTAAATACTTTTTTATTTCCTTACTTAGTACTTGGAGAAATTCATGGTAAAAAAGGATTAAAAAAGTATTGTTCAAATGATAAGTCAAGCACTGTACAATATGCAAATGGAGATATTGAAATAACATATACTTTAGGAAAGCAAAAGATATATTCTAAAAATGGTAACTTACGATATGAGTTTGATATTAATGAGTATAGGTTAAGTAATGTGTATAGAATTCTATTAAAAATGGCATTATCAATATTGCCTGAAAGTGAGTTTAAGCATTTTACTTTTGTAACCGATAATTTAGTTAAGAAAAAATTATGTGGTTATGAATGCTTTATTTTTAGTTTTTTTCCAGGCGTTAAAAGATTTGAATTTCAAGTAATTGGGTATAAAAAAATAACTGATTATATACAAATTCCTTCGTATCTATTTATAATCATGAATAGTATTTTCTCACTGCAAATACCTGTTTATTCTGATAATGATTTATCTGAGTTATTTAAAAAAAGTATAAAGACTCTAAATATTTGTGAAGAACCGTTACCTACTCCGTTTGATCATCATGATGTTTTTGGGGACAAGAAAAGTCAATTGTTTAAAGTTGTAGATGAATCTAAAACACCACGAAGTAAAAAGCACTTTGCTATTAATTATGATAAATTGGTTCATTTATAAAAAAGTGAATTTTTGCATGATTTATTTCGAAAATAAAGGGTTTTAAAAATTTATAATCAAAGATTATAAATTTTTTGTAAGTTGTTTATTCTTATGTATATAATTTTATTGGAACAATTTTTATCTATTAAATAGAGGATATTTTATGACTACATCAACTAAAAAAGGTTCAATTTTTTATGTATTAAAAGTATTAAGTGAATATTCCGATGAGAATCATTTTTTAACATTACAAGAAATAATTGATTTAATAAAAAAAGATTATGGAGTAGTATATGAAAGAAAAAGTGTTAGTAATTCTATTCAGCTGTTAAAAGATCTCGATTTTGATATCAATAAAGGTGAAGGAAATAAAGGTGTAGCACTGTTTGTTAGATTGTTTGATGCTAGTCAAATAACATTTATCACAGATGCTGTATTTTCATCAAAATCGATTACAGGTAAAGACGCAATTAAGATTGTTAATCTTTTAAATTCTACTTTAAGTAAATATGCTAGAAAAAATTATTCATACATAAAAAAGAGCATAGAACTAACTAGAACTTCGAATACCGATATGTTTTATAACATCGATATTATTTCGGAATGTATCAATGAAAGAAAAAGAGTAAGTTTCCAATATTTAGGATTCGATGATAAAGGAAAAGCAAATGTTGCACGTGATGGATATCGATATTATGTTTCACCATATTATCTTGCAAATAATTTTGGTCGATACTATCTGATATGTAATTATCGAGAAAAATATGGACCTATCTCTATTTTTCGAGTTGACCATATGTTGAATATCGAAATTGGAGATAAAGAAAAATATTTACCTCTATCTAGTTTTAAAGAGATGGAAAATTTTGACATTAGCAAATATTTAAATGAACATGTCTACTTATTTGGTAGTAAAGTAGTTGAAGCAAAAATATTGATTAATGATAAGAATGGAATTAAGTATATTGATGATCGGTTTGGATCCAATACCAAGATAAAGACCGATGAAAATAATCAGCTCTACACTTATATCAAATGTAGCGAAGACGCGCTATATTATCGGTTACTTCAATATGGCGATCATTTTACATTGTTATCTCCTAATAGCCTTATTGAACGCTTAAAAGAGCATTATGAGAACCAAATAAAGAAATATTAGATAAAATATCCTAATTTATTACTAAAAAGGTAATTTTTTACATATATATTTCTAATGACGAACTTTAAAACAAAAAGATTGATTTAAAAATACAAGAACCTATATAATAATTGAGGTTTTAAAGTTACTATTACATAAAGGAGGATTTGTTTATGAAATACGTATATGCTTCTAGAACTGGAAATGTCGAATCAATTATCAATCAACTTGGTATTGATGCATTAAAAATTGAAGATGGAACCGAAGTAATTACAGAAGACTTCATCTTATTTACCTACACCGATGGATTTGGTGATGTACCATATGAGGTTGATGCTTTCCTTGCAAATAATGGTACATATTTAAAAGGTGTCGTTGTCAGTGGTGATCGTGGGTATGGCGAGGCTTATTGTTTAGCAGGAGATAAAATCGCTGAACAATACAATGTAAAAGTTTTATATAAAGTAGAAAACGCTGGTACTGCTGAAGATATCGCTGCCATTAAAAAGGTTATTTAATTTATAATTAATAAAACTTCAATCATCGAGACGAGAATTTTCTCGTCTTTTATTATGGAATTAAATTCTTAAATATAAAAAAGCACATTAATTGATTAATGTATTT
>CAZJPX010000011.1:0-17022 GCA_964548325.1 uncultured Staphylococcaceae bacterium | reverse complement strand
TAGATTTTAAAATGTGATTAAGTTTATCTTTTAGACCTGGTTCGATTCTTTGATCGAAGAAATCCATTTCTTCTTTACAATTTTCACATACATAAGAGATTATGAATTTTAAAAATGATTCCATCAAATCCATATCATCTTCTAAATCAGCAAATGCAATCTCTGGTTCAATCATCCAAAACTCAGATGCGTGACGAGATGTATTTGAGTTTTCTGCTCTAAATGTTGGACCAAATGTATACACATCTCTAAATGCAAGAGCATATGCTTCAACATGTAGTTGACCAGAGACTGTTAATGTTGCAGTTTTCCCACCAAAAAATCCGTACGGATCTTTTGGATCTTGGATTACATGAAACACTTGTCCAGCTCCCTCTGCATCATTACCTGTAATAATTGGAGTATGAACATACATGAAATTTCTTTCTTGGAAATATTTATGTATTGCATATGCAAGAGTGTTTCTAACTCTATACACTGCATTAAAGGTATTTGCTCTAGGCCTTAAGTGAGCTATCTCACGCAAGAATTCAAATGAATGTCTTTTCTTTTGAAGAGGATAATCTTCTGAGCAATCTCCTAATAGTTCAATATTGGATACATGAATCTCAAAAGGCTGTTTATTTTCTTTAGTTAGGATTACTAAACCCTTTACTTTAATAGCACATCCAGTTCTTAAGTGAGCTATCTCATCAAAGTTTTTGCTCTCCTCTTTAGAATACACTAATTGAATATTAGTAAAATATGTCCCATCGTTGAATTCGATAAAACCAACACTACCATTATTTCTATTAGAGCGTAGCCATCCACTAATTTCAACTTTTGTCTTGTTTTTTAGTTTTTTATCAATGTGTGCTAAGAATAATTGACGATTTGTTTGAGTTCTTGTTTGAGACATATAAATTCCTTTCAAGTTATTCAGTAATTATATTTTAAATATTTTATGGAATATTTAAAGTTATTTATAGATTTTGCCTAAATTGGTATATTTTAACCGTTAACTGAAAATGGTTCAATTTTTCTAACAACAAAAAATTTTATAATTAAAATGTACAATTTCAAACGGATTTGAGATTATAATAGTAAGGCTATGTATTCCGAATTCTATCTTAAAAACCTCAACAACTGTACATTTGGTCCATCAACATCTGGTGCAATATCAATCAGTGGACTATCCGTTTTAGAAAAAACAAAAAACAGTTTCAAAGTGATGTCTAGTAAGAAATTTCCAAGTTCTACGACCTATAACATTGAATTCGATGACAAATATAATTTAAAAAAGATTGCTCCATTAGCAGACAACATAACAACCATTAATCTTTTATTTTGTCTTGCAAATTATTCTATGAATCCTTTGCTTAAAAATCTTAATTCAGAAAATTTTGCAGGTGCAGATGATGAATACTTAGATTCATTTATCAAAGAATTAGTAAGTTGTAACCTTTCTGGAGAAAAATTACTTTTATGTCTTAATTTTCTTGCTAAATCATCTAATAAATCTGATTCAGATTTATTAAAAACATATTTTAAATATTTAGAAAAATATTATTTATTTGACCAATTATTAGATACTTGTAATGAGACTTTAATAAAATCAAAAAACAAAGAAATTAGACAAGCCGTCATCGCTGAATTTTTCTTTTTGATTTCAACAGATGAAAAAGGTTTATCAACAGAACAGATAGCAAAAATAAATAGTTTAATTGAAAAATTCAGTGATGAAGAATTTTTATCAATTCTTAAAAACGAAGTTCGTTCAAATATGCTTTTAACTAGTTCTTTTAACTTTAGTAACAAGCTTGAATCTTTGGTTAAAAATGAAAAATTAATTACTCTAGATGAATTGATAAAAATTCTTCCATCAACTTACGTTGATAAAATAGTAAATAATGAATCGTTAACATATTTTGGTTTAACTCTATATCTAAGTAAGAAAACAAAACAAGAAACTGAAAGTTATTTAACAAAGCATTTTGTATTCTATCCAAACTCAGTTCAAGAATTATTTGAAAATTATCAGGTTGTTGATTTGATTTGTGAGAATGCTATATATACTCCTTTTTTAAATGCTTTATCTAGATATGTAGAGAAATCAAGGCATCCAATGAATATTAAGTATAATAATGCTTTAAACCTTTTATATTACATGGTTGATAAGCATAGTGAATGTAAAACCAATGTATGTAAATATATAACAGAAAAAGTTTCAAATACTTTTTATTCAATATTCAATTGTTTAGTTGATAATGATACTAAAGAAGATAGAGCTACAATTTATAACGAAATAAAAGCTAATTTACTTCTTTATTGTCCAACTAAACTTGTTTCAAAAATACTATTTAAATTGAATTCTTATTATAGAGATTATCTTGCTATGTTATATGAAGCATGTGGGGATGATGAAAGTTTAAAAATGTTGTTTCTTAATGCTATTTTAAATTCTGATTATCCTATCAATGATCTAATTAAAAACCAAGAAAATATTGATTTTAAAAGTATTATAAAAACTCCGCTGATAATTTTATTAAAAAGAAGTGGAAAACTAGATAAATTAGGGATTAAAAAGGTGGATTTATAAATGTTTTTTGATAGCGTTAAACAACCAATAGAACGGAGAAATAGAATAGAATCTAATACGATGCTATACAATTATTTGAATAAAGATTTTTATGATGTTTATTCATATTTTGATAAACAAAAAGAACATTTATATTTTGTAGCATCAATTAAAGAAGAAAAGATAAATCATGAAGGAAATTTACCTCCTGTTATCACTTTATCTATCAATAAATCTTTAGGTATTGAAAATGATTCAAACTCTAAAAAAGAGATTTCTAATCAACTCACATTTTATTGTTATCTGATGGATAAAGAGATGACATCAACTGATCAAAAAAGAAGACATTTTTATTCATCATTACCAAAAGATTATAGTGATGTTATAAAACATTCTAAAGATAAAGATATAAATAATGAAACATTTAAGCGTTTTACAACTGATTTAGATGAGGTTAAAACAACTCCACAAAATATTCAAGCAAAGGAGTTATCTAAAGATACTAAAATTCATGTATATTTACATGAATTAAATCATTATGTATCCGATGATATTTCTAGTGTCGTAGATCTATCTCTTGCATTGGAAACTAAAAACAAAATTCATCAAATATCAAGTGTAAATGAATTCTTAAATGCTTTTATTTTGGGTGTTCCATATGCGTTCACTAAAAAACTTGCATATACGATAAAAAGGGAATGTTTCGATGAAAAAAGCTTGCTAATCCTAGATCTTTTAGTAAAAAATCATGTTAGATGTAGCGAGTATTTGGTGATTGGAGGAAAGAAAGTAGGACTTTTAAAAGAAGATTTTCTAAAGCTTCTTGCATACTTAGAAGGATCTGAAATTTTCTTTAATGATACTAAAAGTTATTTAAAGGTTATGTTTCCAAAAACTGGAAAAGTTACTGTATCAGGTAAAAAGGTTACAACTGAACCTGATATCAAAGTGCAAAATATAAAAGATGATAATACATATCAAATAAATTCTTTATATTTAACTCATAAGAACTATTTTGTTTACATCGATATTGAATCTGACAGCATGAACATTATTCAATGTAAAAATAATAATGAGTGTTCACTATTTGCATTTATGGCAACTCAATATTTATTGAATCCGGAATATCTTGATGAATTATTATCAAATAACTTAGGAGATAATCTTGCACTTGCTGAAACGCTTGATGAAGCAGATGATTTTGATTTTAAAATCTTATATCGAATTTCATTAACTGTTAAAGGTGGACAAGTGCGTTTTAATACAAGTTATTATCTAAATGATGAGGAAATTAAAGATTTAAGAAAAATAAATAAAAATCCTCTTCATAAAAGTAAGCTGGAATACTTTAAAAAGTTATTAGAAGAATCAACATTACCTGATAAAGGAACTGGAGATATGGCGGAGTTATATGTTGTTAAAACAACTGATTTCTCAAAGTTCCAAGGTATAGCTGATGTTTTAATTGATGAAAATATTGCTAATATGGAAGTTGACTCTAAACCAAAATTTCAAATTTCAGCAAAGTATAATATCGATTGGTTAGATGTTAAAGTAGCTTCCGATGTATATGCACCAGAAGAGATAAATACGATCTTAACAGCATTCCGCAAAAAGCATAAATATGTTTTTATAAACAAGAGACTTGTCTTACTAGACAACCCTGATTCTAGTGTTGCTGAACTTGCTGAAATCAACGAAGACCTTGAACTTGATGAAGATGTTGAAGGTGAAGTACCAGTTTATAACATCTTCAAATTTTCTGCTCTACAACAAAAAGAAGGTGAAGATTCTGCTATAACATTAGATGTAGATGAAAGTGTTAGAAACTTACTTGATGAAATAAAAAATTATAAAAAATCTAATATTTGCGATGAATTAGAAAATAAAAGTATACTTAGAGAATATCAAAAAGATGGAATTAAGTGGCTTCATACATTACATAAATTAGGATTTTCTGGAATTCTTGCAGATGATATGGGACTTGGTAAAACACTTCAAGCGATATCTTTCCTATCCTTAATTTATGGATCAAAGCCAATGCTTATCATCGCTCCAAAATCTCTTGTCTATAACTGGGAAGCTGAAATTACAAAATGGGCACCTCAAATGAAACATCAAATTGTTCAAGGAACAAAAGCAGGTAGAGCACAAATCATTTCAGTAATGAATGGTTTTAAAAGAATTTATATCACTAGCTATGACTCCTTAAGAATGGATATAAACCTTTATAAAAACGTTCACTTCGGGATGGTCGTGCTTGATGAAGGGCAATACATTAAAAACGACACGTCCTTAAAAACATTGGCTGTTAAACAATTAAAGACAGATGGAAAACTCGTCATATCTGGTACCCCTATTGAAAATTCACTTGATAATTTATGGTCTCTATTTGATTTTATAATGCCAAAGTATTTTGGTAAGAAAGCTGACTTCTTAGCAAAATATCAAGCTGCTTTAACTGATCCAGAATTTGAAGATCCAACAGTAAAAGAAGAGCTGCTCGCAAAAGTTACTCCATTTATTTTAAGGAGAACCAAAGAAGAAGTTCTTCCAGAGCTTCCACCAAAAACTGAAAAAATTATCAAAATTGAAATGTCTGAGCAACAACATAAATACTACGAATCATATCGACAAGCGGTTGTTGAAGAAATTGAAAACATGCCAAAAAGAAAAGCTATACAAATTATTGCTTCTTTAACAAACCTTAGAATGCTCGCTGTTGATCCTTCTGCTTTCTTTGAAAATTATAATGAAGTATCTAATAAATTTAACTATACCATTGATTTGGTAACCTCTTCTATTGCAAGCGGACATAAAATTATTATCTTCTCTTTTTTTGTTAAAGCATTAGATAAATTAAAGACATTATTGGAACAACAAGGTATTAAATCCTTAACAATAAAAGGAGAAATAACAGCAAAAAATAGATTAAACATTGCAGAAACATTCAATAAAAATAAGGACATCAAGGTACTACTCGTCTCTTTAAAAGCAGGTGGAGTAGGTTTAAATCTAACTGGTGCCGATACTGTTGTTCATCTAGATCCATGGTGGAACATTGCAGTAGAAAACCAAGCAACTGATCGTGCACATCGTATTGGTCAAACCCGACCAGTTACCATCTATAAACTAGTTTCTTATGGTACAATCGAAGATAAAATTATTTATCTTCAAGAGAAAAAGAAAGAATTATATAATGCCGTCATTAGGTCTGGTGATGACTTCATCTCTAAGATGAGCGAAGACGATTACAAATATCTTTTATCTTAAAACTTTAAATACACATCTATTTATTTAAGACAAATCAACAAATAAAGAAAATCATATAATTTCTTTTCTATTACTTGTTTTGCTCTATTACTTGAAATATTTTGATTTTTTTACTAAATACTAAATTTATTGTTTATAATTAAAGATTATGTACCAAGAATTCTATCTTAAAAATCTTGATGACTATTCTTTTAATCCATCTATTGCTAAAGCGATATCAGATATTGGATTAAGTGTTTTAAGTAGGACAAAAAATACTTTTAGAGTTATTTCTAATCAAAGATATACTGCTTCTGTCACATACACTATAGAATTTGATGAAAACTATAAATTAAGAAGTATTATTCCGGCAGCTAACACACAAACCGTAATTAATCTTTTATTCTATCTTTCTAACTATTATATGAATACTGTTTTAGAAAAATTTTATACTTATGATTTTTATAATGCTGATGATAAATATTTAGAAGGATTTATTAAAGAATTAATAAGTTGTGATCTTCAGATGGATAAATTGATTCAAGTTCTTAACTACATTTCAACATCTAGTAAAAGACCAATACCCACATTACTAAAAATTTATTTTAAAAATTTAGAAAAATATTATTTTTACAATCAATTATTAACTATTTGTAATGACATTTTAGAAAAAACAGATTACTCAGAAGTTAGAAGTGTTGTAATTAATGAATTTTTTAGTTTACTTGAAATTGATGATGAAGATTTAACATTTGAACAAACTAATAAAAGAAATGCGATGTTTGATAAGTTTACTGATGAAGAACTTTTATCAATCCTTAATGATGAATATAAAATGTCGTTACTACATTCAAATGATTTTTTACTTAGTGAAAAAATTGATTCGTTAATTAATAGCAAAAATTTAAAAACAATTAATGAATTAATAGATGTCCTATCATCATCTTATATTGATCAAGTCATTTTAGAAGATGCCTTTTCTTATTTTACTTTAGCCATTTATTTTAGTAAGAAAACAAGAAAAGAAACCGAAGATTATTTGTCGAGACATTTAACATTTAAGACACGTTCTGCATTGATTTTATTTGAAAACTACGGAATTATTGATTTAATTTGTCAAAACAATATATACACTCCAATTCTAAATTGTTTAGCAACATATTTATATAAATCAACGGATGCACTAAATTCAAAATACCATAATATGTTTGCTCTTTTAAATTACATGGTGAACAAATTTCCAGAATCAAAAGATTATGTATGTAGATATGTAAACAGAAATTTTCCTTCAGATTTTCATGCAATTTTTAATTGTTTAGTTGATAACGAAAATGAAGAAGATGTAGATATAATTTATTACAATTTGAAAGAAAATTTACTTTATCTTTGTCCAACAAATTTACTTTCCAAAGTATTAACCAAAGTAAATTCTTATTATGAAGATTATTTAGTAACCCTTTATAAGAATTGTAAGGACAATGAAATTTTAAAGAGCATCTTTCTTGGAGCAATTATAAATACTGATGTATCTGTTGATAATCTATTCAATGATGTATCTTATATTACAACAGAAAACATTACAAAGACTCCACTAATAATCTTGTTAGAAGAACGTGGAAAATTAGAAGAAGTAGGAATTAAAAAGGTGGATTTATAAATGTTCTTTGATAAGTTAAAACAACCAAATCACTGGCAAAACATTAGTTTAGATTCAAACAAGGATCTATATAACCTTTTTAAAAATGGATTTTATAATATTTATTCATATTATGATAAAGAATTAGATAATCTTCATTTCATTGCATCTCTTAAAAAAGAAAATATGAATCTTAAACCTAACTCTCCACTTGTTATCTCTTTTTGTGTTGATAAAAAGTTGAATATTAACTGGGATGCTCAACATTTTACAAAAGATTCTAATGAACAATATGTTTTATATCACTACCTTCTAAATCAAGAAAAGAATAGTACTGATGAGAAAAGGAATATATTTTATTCAACATTGCCAGACGATTTTAAAGTAGTAACAAAATATACAAACAATATGTATAAAGAGAGGGCTTTGGTTAGAGATATATTCAAACATTTCATGGAAAATTTAGAAGATTTTAAAGCACCTCAAATTCATCAAGATTATTTAGCACGAGATTTAAAAATTCATGTAAATTTACATTGGCTAGAATCCTACATAAAAAAGGGATATCCTGCTGTTACAGAATTATCTCTTGCGATAGAAACTAAAGGTAAAAAATATCAAATTAAGGACGCTCAACAATTTTTTAATGCATATATTCAAGAAGAGGTATATTCCTTTTCTAAGACAACTAATTGTTTATTAAAAAAAGGCTGTTTTGATGAAAAAAGTATGCAAATTCTTGATTTTTTATTAAGAAATCATATTAGACTAAATTATTATGATTTTGGAAGTAAGCAAATATTACTTTATAAAGGTGATTTTATTAAGCTTCTTGAAATGTTAGAAGGTTCTACAATTTACCTTAAAGAAGCTAAAAAATTTATAAAGATTTTACCTCCTATCGAAGGAAAAGTATTCTTTTCAACCAATAATATTTCAATTGAACCTGATATTAGGGTACAAGTTAAAGAGGGCGAAGATTTATTTGATGTATATGATTTGTTTTTTACACATAAAAATTATTTTGTATACATTGATATTTATGAAGATAGTATCAATATTATCAGTTGCAGAAATAATAATGCATGTTTGCTATATAGTTTTATTGCGACTCTACAATATCCATTAAATGTAGAATATATTGATGATTTATTGTCTCAATATATAGGAGATAATCTAATGCTTGTTGGTGACTTTGAAAAAGACGAAGGCTTTAATTTTAAAATTATTTATCAGGTTTCATTGACCATTAAAAATAAACATGTCCATTTTAATACTATCTACAAATTAAACGATGAAGAAATTAATGATTTAACCAAAATTAATGATAACCCTCTTTTTAGAAGCAAACTCAAATACTTTAATAGTTTATTAGATGAATTATCTTTGCCTTTAGAAGGAACTGGAAATATAAAGGAACTATTCATAGTTAAAACTGCAGATTTTTCAAAGTTCAAAGGTATTGCAGACATTTGGATTGATGAAAATATTTTGAAAATGAAAATAGATACTAATCCAATATTCCAAGTAAAAGCAAAATATAATATCGACTGGCTAGATATTAAAATAACTTCTGATACATATTCATCAGAAGAAATAGAACAAATCCTCTCTGCATATCGTAAAAAACATAAGTTTGTTTTAGCTAATGATAAACTAGTTATGCTTGATGATTCTTCTTCTAGTGTTGCAGAAATTGCAGAAATTGAAAACGAACTTTCTCTAAATAAAGATCATGCTGGTGTAGTTCCTGTTTATAACATCTTTAAGCTTGCTGCTTTAGAACAAAAAGAAGAAGGTAATGCTTCTATTACATTTGATGTAGATGAAAATGTTAAAAAAATCTTAGATGAAATAAAAAATTATAAAAAATCTACGATTTGCGAAGAATTAGAAAATTTTGACATGCTTAGAGAGTATCAAAAAGATGGTGTTAAGTGGTTACATACGTTATATAAATTAGGATTCTCTGGAATTCTTGCTGATGATATGGGTTTAGGAAAGACTCTTCAAACCATTGCTTTTATGACACTTATTTATGGTAAAAAACCAATTCTTATCATCACTCCAAAATCTCTTGTCTATAACTGGGAAGCAGAGATTTTAAAATGGACTCCAAAGATGAAATATCAAATAGTTCAAGGTAGTAAATTGAATAGAATGAAATATATCTCAGTGATGGAAGGTTTCAAAAAAGTTTATATCACAAGCTATGACTCCTTAAGAATTGATATCGATTTATATAAGAGTAATAAATTTGGTTTAATTGTATTAGATGAAGGTCAATACATTAAAAATGATTCTGCTTTAAAAACAAAAGCTGTTAAACAATTACGTACTGATGGAAAACTTATTTTAACTGGAACTCCTATAGAGAATTCTTTAGATAATTTATGGTCGCTATTTGATTTCTTGATGCCAAATTATTTTGGTAGTAAACCTCATTTTTTAAGTAAATATGAATCAGCTTTCACTCAACCAGATCTTTCTCACCAATCCATTAGAAATGAGCTACTAACAAAAGTTACTCCATTTATTTTAAGAAGAACTAAAGAAGAAGTTCTTCCAGAACTTCCACCTAAAACAGAAAAAATTATTAAAATTGAAATGTCTGAACTACAACATAAATACTACGAATCTTATAGACAAAATGTAGTCCAAGAAATCGCAGTTGAACCTAATAAAAAAGTTATGAAAATTCTATCCTCTTTAACAAACCTTAGAATGATTGCTGTTGATCCTTCTTCTTTTTTTGATAACTTCAATGAAGTATCTAACAAATTAACACATGCGGTTGATTTGATAATCACATCTGTTACAGCTAATCATAAAGTTGTCATCTTCTCATTCTTTGTTAAGGTGTTAGATAAATTGAGAATATTGTTGGATAAAGAAAAAATTAAATCCTTAACAATAAAAGGAGATGTTGAAGCAAAAGATAGATTAGACATCACTGAAACATTCAACACCAATAAAGATGTTAATGTACTACTCGTATCTTTAAAAGCTGGAGGAGTAGGATTAAATTTCACTGGAGCAGATACCGTTATACATCTAGATCCATGGTGGAATATTGCAGTTGAAAATCAAGCAACAGACCGTACACATCGTATCGGCCAAACTCGACCTGTAACAATCTATAAATTAGTTTCTTATAATACAATTGAAGATAAGATCATTTATCTCCAAGAGAGGAAGAAAGAATTATATGATGCTGTTATTAGATCGGGAGATGATTTCATCTCCAAGATGGATGAAGATGATTATAAATATTTATTGTCTTAAAACTTTAAATAATCTTCTATTCTCCAAGATGGATCAACTCCCAAAGATAAATCAGCAAAAACTTTTCTTTTATGTAAATGTGTAGCAAGCTTACAAATCATTGCTGCATTATCAGTCGTACACCATAGGGGCGGTATAACAACCTCAATATTAGTAGCTTTAAATTCCTCAATCATTTGTTCTCTAAGATATGAGTTTGCACTGACTCCACCTGCTAGTACAATTTGATTAACAAAGTATTTTTTTGTTGCTTTCTTAACTCGGTCAATTATTAAACCGATTGCAACATCTTGGAATGATTTAGCTACATCTTCTTTGACTAGTTCTACTCCTTTTTGTTCATTGCTATTCTTTAAATTTAAAACAGCTGTCTTTAATCCGCTATATGAAAAATTTAAACTTCCATCATGTAGAGGTGTAGGTAGTTTATAAGAATGTTTACCGGCTTTTGCAAGGCGATCAATTTCTATTCCTCCTGGATATCCAAGTCCTAAAATACGAGCTACTTTATCAAAGCTTTCTCCAACAGCATCATCTTTAGTTTCAGCAATGACTTCAAAATCTAAATGTTTTTTCATATAGACTAGCTCAGTGTTGCCTCCACTAACTACTACAGCCAGTAAAGGAAATTTAAGATTAGTCACATACTCATTAGCATAAATATGTGCAGCTAAATGATGAACAGGAATTAAAGGTATTTTATAAATCAAAGAAATAGTTTTAGCAGCTTGCAAACCAACATGTAATGCACCAATTAAACCCGGACCTCTTGTTATTGCAATAGCAGATAAATCTTCAAGTTTTACATTTGCTTTACTTAAAGCTTCGTCTAATACATATCCAATAGTTTCAAGATGTAGCCTAGAAGCAATTTCTGGCATAACTCCGCCATACTTTTTATGCATCTTTATTTGAGTAGATACTACATTAGAAAGAAGCTCGTTATTTTTAATAACAGCAATCGCTGTTTCATCGCAGCTTGTTTCAATACCTAATATAATTACATCCTTCATAATTAAATTAATCCTTTCATCATGTAGTATGCGTCTTCTCCATCATCATAATAACTTTTCTTTGTTGTTATTAAATCAAAGCCTTCACTTTTATACAAACCAATGGCTTCAATATTAGATACTCTAACTTCTAATGTTAAGAATTCTACATCTTTATCTCTCATAATTTTATAGCCTTTTTGTAATAAATTCCTTGCTATTCCTTGTCTTTTTTTAGATTTTAGTGTTGCAATTCTATATATAGTTGCACTATCAAATGTAATAAAAAAGTTATAGTATCCAACTACTTCTTCATCTATTTTAGCAACTAAAAATATTCCAAATGGATTCGAAGTTATGTCGTTTTCAATTTGTTCTTCGCTTCTAAAATCTTTAAATGATTCTTTTTCAATATTAAAGATTTGTTTTATATCTTTTATAGTTGCTATAGATATATTCATTTTAAATTTTAATCCTTTAAATAAACAGCTTTTAAGTCTAAAACATTTTTAATCATATTTGATTTATGTTTTAGACGAAGCATGTTTTCTGGAATATTACTAATTCCTCTTGATGGTAATTCAAGATATTCTATGTCGCCACATACAATATATTTATTATGCTTCTTAATATATTCTAAGATTTCATCGTTTTTCATTACTTGATCTTTTAAGATAACTTTATTGTCTTTATATACACCAACATAACTACGATTAGAACGAGCATTAATTAAACAAATAGATGGTATTCCTTTCTCTTGTAAAACTTGTAAAGAGCTTAATACATAACAAGGAATTTGAAGTGCATAACAATAGATTTTTGCAATTGTTAAAGCAATTCTTACTCCTGTATATGATCCAGGACCATTGGTTACAACAATCTCACCAATCTTTTTAGAATCAAATCCATGTTTCCTTAAAAGCTTATCAATTTCTAAAATTGTATATTCAGATTGTCTTTGCCAACATTCATATCTTGTTGTATCAACTATCTTATTATCTATAGCAATTGATACTATGAGTTCTTTATATGTTGTATCTAAAAGTAACGTATTCATATTAAAATTTTTGCAAATCCTTAATTAAATTTGAATATTTTTCATTGCTGGAAGATATTAAAACATCTCTAGTAGTATTATCAATAATTTTCATAATTATATTTAATGATTTATCAAAAGAAATAAATTCCTTTATAAATTTTGGCCATTCAATCACACAAACTCCATCTCCTTCTATGACCTCTTCTAAACCGATGTTTTTATTTTCTTCATTAATGTTTTCTAATCTATATGCATCGATATGATATAAATTTAATCCGTTATCATTAAAATAACATTTAAGAATATTAAAAGTGGGAGAATTAATTTCTTCTTTTATTTTTAATCCAGCTGCAACGCCTTTTGCAAAAGTTGTCTTCCCTGCACCTAAATCACCATCAAGGGTAACAACTGATCCACTAAATAAAAAGCTAGAGATTGTTTTACCTAAGCGAATAGTATCGCTTTTTGATTTTAATATTAGTTTATGCTCAAACATAGATTAATCTTTTTTTTCAACTGCATCTACAACATCTTCTATGACAACTTCATTATCAACATGAACAACCTCTTCTGTTTCTTGAATAACTTCAGTATTTTCTTTTTCTTCAATAACTTTAGTGTCTTGTTTTTCCTCTATAGCTTCAGAAGTAGCGGTTGGTGTTTTATCAATCAAATCAAAGATTTGCATTACTTTAATTAAATCTTGTTTTGCTCTTCTTGTATCTTGTGCGTTGTATACGCTATTGATTGGAACATTTATAAATTCATCGCTATAGTCTATCGCAATAACAGTAGTGCCTTTTCTAACAGATACAAGTACATCGATTAATGTCGAATCGATATTAAACTTTCTTAATTCATCGATTACTTTTCTATTAAATACTTTTCTCCAATTATTGTCGTTTGAATAAATAGCATATATATCATTACCTTCAACTAAACTTATATCATCACTTTCAACATCATCAATTGGTCTAGAGTATTCTCCTCCTTTAAGTTGAAATAAAATATATTTATTTTCTTCTGCATACGAATTTTCTAATTGATAAAATTTTCCAAGAAACATTGGAGATGTTCTGTTTTTAATTAAAACAAAGGCAGCAAGATCTGCAGCGATAAATTTTTTATCTCTATATTTTGCAAAAAATACATTACGTGATTTTGTGCCTTTTAAGTTTTGATAAAAATGAGCATCAAAGAATAAAGTATTATCTATTTGATGTGTACAAAGTGTTTGTTTTTCTTCAAAGCTTTCATCAGAGTAGATATATAAGTTAGCTAAATTAAAATGTTCATTTAAATAAATCTCAGCCTTGTCTCCAAGTTTTTTTCTTTGCCATTTTGAAATAAACCACATCACGCCTAAATCAGCAATGATAATAGCAAAGCTTAAATACCCTAGCCATGCAATTGTTGTTCCATACATAAAAATCAAAACAAAGAAAACAACTAAAATTGCAATCAATATACTACTAAGAACAAGATTCCATTTCTTATAAAATTTTGACCATTTAACATATACTTCCCTTGATTTATTAATGTTCTCCTTTAATAAATCTTCTTGTTCATCTAAAGGTAAACTTTTTAATTGTTCTTCAAGCTCTTTGTTGGCTTCAATTCTTGCATTTATAATTTGTTGCTCACCTAAAGCAGTTTCAACAACTTTTTCTTCTTCTTTTGTTTTATCATATTTTTTCAATGCCATAATCATTCATCTCCTATGTGCTATATTATATTATAAAAACAGTCTAGTAAGTCATTAAACAAACATGATATTTAAATAGATTTATATTTATTAGTTTTTTTATATGAAATTTAAGTGCATCATACACTCCTCTATAGATAGTAAATATAATAAGAAATGATAATCAAACTCCAATAAACGACATAATAGAATTCTCAAAATAAGTTTTTATATTCTTTGATTATTTGACTATATGAAATGTTTTAATTTAAAACTTTAATTATTGTCTATATTTTCATATATCAATAATACATCACCTTTGTGAACTTTAATTTCTACAGACTCTCCAATAAATTCATTATCTATTCCTAATGGAAATGAGTTTGAAATAACTTTTCTATTTAAATTATATTTAGCGTTTGTAATAGAAATTGTTGATTTATTTGATAATGAAAATAACGAAAAATAGCCCTTGCAATCTTTATCTAATTCTTTTGTTTCATTAGATAAAACTTCAAAAAATTGCTTGTTTTTAATTAAAAACCCTTTTAAATCACACTTTTTTATAAAAAGTAATATTTGAATATTAGCTAAAGAATGTTCAAGTCTTTTTCCTAAACAACAATATAAATAGAAAACTTTATATTGTTTTTCAATGCCAAGTTTAACTGCTTCAAATACATCTGTTGTATCTTTTACTTTGTTTAGTTGCACTGTCTTAATATTTTTAGGAACTTCTTTAATACTATCCATATCACCAACTATATAATCAACATCTTTTCGCTTGTTTTTTATCAAATCATACCCTCCATCACAAGCAATTAAAAGATCGTCATTATTTTTAATGATTACATCATTACCAAGTTCACCATTTCCAATAATAATACATTTACTCATCTGCGATTTCCTCTAATGTTTCTACTACATTATTATCTTGTATTTTATATCTATCTGTTGGAAATACTTTGTTGATATATATAATTAAAGGCAATAATATTAAAGTCAATACCATAGAAATAAATACTGCTCCTGGAACATAAGTAGATTGATAAATAAAATTTTCTAATAAACTTAAAGATGGGTATAAAATTAATCCACTAATAATATGTCCAATGTATCTAATAATCATTGCACAAATAGCTCCAACAACAATGCTTACTCCATAAATTAAATAATTTTGTGTGGTTTTAAGTTTCCTATTTTTAACATACTTATTTGCGAGATTAAAAAAGAAGCCGACAAAACCATATCCTGATAATGCAACTAAATAATCAAAAGGAAATGTCTGCATGCCATATCCATCCATTAAGCATGTGATAAATCCAAAATATAATGAAGAGGCTATCGCTCCTTTAAATCCCCCATATCGAATAGCAATAAGAAATAAAGGAATAGCACTAAATGATATAGATCCACCATTTGCCTGTATCTGAATTTTTGCAAACTGATCTAACACTACAGCTAAAGCAACCATGATACTTGTCTCACATATCTCTTTTATTGTGTATCGATTATGCTCTGTGATCTTGCTAAACAATATTAAACACATAAGTAGAGCTGGTATAAAAAGCAAAACACTAAACAAAATATTGGTTGAACCTATATCGCTATCTATCCCGATAAATATAGAAATAATTGTCCCCGCAAGCATAAAGAAGAAAACAAACAAAAGAACTAGGCTAATAGTTATTATATTTAATGTATATACATATCTTTTTTCTATTTTTTCTTTTTTATCTAATACGACTGAAACTATCCAAGTTACAATAGACACAAAATATAAAGATATCAAAACAATATATAAAATTGATGCTCCTTTAAAACTATACGATGTCCCTTCAATAACATTACCACCTAAAACATCCTTTAAAAAATATGTTGATTCTGCACTATTTTCTAAATTAATAGTAATAAATGGTATAAACCAAATACACATTGTTAAAAGAAATAATACAAAATAAATTATTTCAATTTTGTTTTGTTTAACGTATACAATTGCTTTATTCATAAAGTAAATTCTCCTTCACCTTATATAAGCAATTACTAACTAAAAGAAAAAGTTTCCTACGCTAGCATTACCTAGATCAGGTTCTATGGTTTAGTGAGTGTCACACATTTCTCAGCCTCTTCTATGAAGCTCCCATTAACAATAAAATTGTATATCAAACTAGGTGTTAATCCAATTAATTGGTTTAATATTTTTACTTTCTAAATATTCGTTACAATTCTTAAATATATTTGTATTAAACCGTCCACCTTGATTTGCACTTAAAGGTGATGGATGATTTGCTTTTAAAATTAATCTATTATCATTAACCTTTATATATCTTTCATAAGCCTTAGCTTTACTTCCCCATAACATAAAAACAACAGGTTGATTTAACTCATTAATAAAATTTAATACATCAAAAAAGAATAACTCATATTCTTTTATGTTATGGGAAAGTGGTTTAGCTTTTTCAACTGTTAAAATTGAATTTAATAAAAGAACACCTTGCTTTGCAAGGTATGTTAAATCTCCATTGTCTTTATTACATCTTTTATTAAATTCAATTTCAATTTCTCGATATATGTTTT
>CAZJPX010000010.1:0-18079 GCA_964548325.1 uncultured Staphylococcaceae bacterium | reverse complement strand
AGTTCTTTAAGTGATAAAGAAGTTAAAAAATTATTTGAAATAATTAATTTATTAAAAGCAAGAGGTGTCTCTTTTGTTTTTATTTCTCACAAAATGGATGAAATTTTCCAAATTTGTGATGACATAACAGTGCTAAGAGATGGTGTTGTAACACTTGATAAAAAGATAAAAGACACCAATTTTGATGAAGTTGTTTTAGCAATGGTCGGAAGATCACTTGAGTCTCGTTTTCCAGCTTTAACAAATACTCCAGGGGAAGTTGTGTTACAGGTTAAAAACCTATGTACAAAATATCCTCCTCACTTACAAAGTGTTAGCTTTGATGTTAGAAAAGGAGAAATTTTTGGCATTTATGGACTTGTTGGTGCAGGAAGAAGTGAAATATTGGAGTGTCTTTTCGGAGTTAGAACAATTTCAGAAGGTGAAGTCATATATAATGGCAAACACCTTTATTTTAAGAACTCAAACGATGCAATGAAGGAAAACTTTGCACTTGTTACGGAAGAAAGAAAATTTAACGGAATGTTTGGTATAGAAACATTGGTTTATAATACATGTATAACAAATATAAATAGCTATAAACAATTTGGAGTTATATCCAATATGTTGATGAAAAAAGCAGCTCAAAGATCAATTGATAAGATGAGTGTTAAATGTAATAGTTATTTAGATTTTATTTCCGCATTAAGTGGAGGTAATCAACAAAAAATTGTAATTGGAAAGTGGCTTGAAAGAAATCCTGATATATTCTTGATGGATGAGCCAACGAGAGGAATTGATGTTTTAGCTAAATATCAAATTTACGAACTCATGATTGAGTTAGCTAAACAAGGAAAAACAATTATTATAATTTCTTCTGAGATGCCAGAGATATTAGGGGTAACAAATCGTATTGCTGTTATGTCTAATTATCGTTTATCAGGTATAGTTGAAACCAAAAAAACTAATGAAGAAGAATTATTAAGATTGAGCGTTAAATACGTATAAGAGGTGATAAATATGGAAAATACAAGTTCTACATTAACATTAAATGAATTGGAAACTAGTTTAGAGAAGTATCAATCTAAACTCGATGATTTACGAAAAGATGGTGTCTTCCGTTTAAGAAACCTTAAAAACGAAAACAAAAAAATAGCAAAGGATAAAAACATCGAAAAAGAAGTAAAAAAGACATTAATCTCTTCAAATAAATCTGAAATCGAGACAGCTTCTAAAGTTATTAGGCAGACAAAAGGAGATATAGCTGATGTTGTTGGAGAAGCGCGCGAAGTCTTAAATACTAACTACAATGTTATCTACAAAGAAAAGGTTGCAGAGCTAAATAAACAAAAAACAGCTGTAAATGAGGAACACCTTGCAACCGTTGAAAACATTAAAAATGAATATCAAAAAACATATGGTGCACTTTTAAGTAAGTATGCTCAACCAACTTTAACTCCAGATCAAAAAGCATCTTTTGATGCTCAAATAAATGAACTTGAAACTTCTTATAAAGAAAAAATTGGTTCTTTAAATGCACAATTAGAACATACTAAACTTCCTGAAGCAGAAGAAGCATCATATCAAGAAAAGATTAATTCTCTTACTGCTCAAAAGGATGAAGCATTAACAAAGATTAAAGGAGAAAATGCTCTTGCTTTAGCCGAGCTCAAAGCTAGTACTCCTAAAGAAGAACTTCAAGAAGCTTTAAAAAAATTAAAAGCAGAGCAAAGACATAGATACTTTGATAAAGAAAATGAGTTCGATGATAAAATTTTTTCTATTCAAAAAGAACATGATAATAAACTTTTAAAATTATCAGAACCAATTCAAACACAAATTAAAAAAGAAACAAGTGAATATTCCTCTAAAAAAGAAAAAATCTATGCTAATTTTGGCTTAAAAATTGAAGATGCTAAATATCTTCAAAACAAGAAAACTGAATTCCGTAATGCCAAAATGACTTATAAAAATAGACTTTATCAAGAAAAACAAGACTATAGAAAGAAATTATCTAATATAAAAGATGAAAAGCATGAAGCTTTCCAATATAGAATTAGACAATTACAAAGATTAACAGACAACCATATTGGTATAGTAGATGAAGTATTAAATAGAGCTGAAAACTATGTTTATAACTTCAAGCTTGTCGATTTCTTACTTAGAAACTGTTTGTATTTTATAATTATTGTTTTCTTTATTTATGCAATTATTGGAACAAACGGAAATATCTTAACAAGAACAAATATTATCGCAATGTCGACTCAAGTATCGACTAAACTATTCTATTCACTTGGTGTTGCAGGTCTGATCTTGCTTGCAGGAACTGACCTTTCGATAGGTAGAATCACTGCGTTAGGAGGATGTATCGCCTTGATGGCGTGTGGTAGGCAGGTTTATGAAGGAGCGTTCTTTGGAGGAACGATTAATGTCATAGACTTATCTATGGGCGTGCGTGTCTTTACTGGTTTAAGTTTATCTATATTAGCGTGTACATTCTTTTCAACTATTGCAGGATTCTTTACTGCAAAATTCAAGATGCACCCGTTCATTACCACTTTAAGTACGCAGTTAATTATATTTGGCTTAATGTTAATTAATTTCTCTAGCTTCTCAGCATTTAACGTAGATTCAACAATTAAATCAACTATTTTAGGTAATAACCAAATTAATCTAATTTGGTTCGCAATTACGGCGATAGTCATATTCTGGTTTATTTGGAATAGAACTAAATTTGGTAAAAACATGTATGCAGTTGGAGGAAACTCTGAGGCGGCTGCAGTTAGTGGTATCTCAGTTTTCTGGACAACATTATTTGTGTTTATAATGGCAGGTGTATCATATGGTATCGGTGGATTCCTTGAAGGCTTAAGAGTTGGTGTTGGTACTTCAAACTTGGGTAGTGGAACTGAGCTTGATGCAATCGCTGCTTGTGTTATTGGAGGAATTTCGTTCTCTGGAGGTATAGGTAAGATTAGAGGAGCTGTTATTGGTACAATTATCTTTACTTGTTTAACTTACTGTCTAACATCTTTAGGCTATGATACCAATATGCAATACATCTTTAAAGGTGCAATCATTATGGTCGCTGTCTGTTTAGATAGCTTGAAATATCTTAAGAAGAAATAAAAATATACATTCAATTAGTGTATACTTAACATATGCCATTTTATGGACTTGTAATTATATTAGTATTTGGTTTTTTGATAAATTTTGTTTTATTAACCAAACAAGTAAAAACAATAAGAAACGAAGGCAAGCCTTATGGAGTTATTGAGGTAGGCCTTTGTTCTTTATTTTTTGGATTTATATCTACTTGGTTCTTTTACATTTATAAAGAGATACGAGATTTTGATAGAGAGAACAAATATTTTCTTTTAATAATGAGTTTTGTCTCCTTAGTAGTAGATGCTTTAATTATCTTTTTAATAATATACTTTGGATTGATAACTTTTGAATAAAAAGATTGATTTTGCAAGGATTTTTTTAGAAAATGAACGAAATTTATTTTGATTTAACTGATGTAGAAAACACTGAACAAATAGCCTTAGCTATTAAGGTAGTTAGCCAATCTTTTGAGAAAGTTAAGTTTAATGTGTCTATAAAATCTGAGATTTCACATACACTATATAATAAGAAAAATATTGAGTTGATAAATGGTATATCAAATGATTTCAAGGTGTTATGTACTACCAAATATGAGAAAGCAGAAGACGATTATACTGTTAAAATGCTTAAATCGTATGAAAAAGATAAAACCACATTTATAATTGAAATACCAAATGATGCAAAAGATTACGATAAATATTTTAATTCATTTAATGAATTAGAGTTTTTGAAAGATGGTTATAAATATGGAGTATTATCAGTCAACGACGTAGTTAGCAATGATTTTATAATGAGCCATGAACAGGATGAAAATTTTATAGGTTTAATAGAACCTACAGACATATGCAAGCAAAATATAGATCTTTTACTAACATCTATTGATGTATCAAAAGTATTTATATCTACCTTGTTATACACAATTGAATTTATTAATAAGAAAAACGAAAAACCAAAGAAAGAAGGCTATTTTGCGAAGTTTTTTGGCAATTTATCAGGTTCTTCTACACATACACATGCTGAGACAATCAACTATTTATTAGAAGAAGTAGATATAATCATAAATAAAGATAAACAAATTATTTTTGTTTTTGAAAAGGAAAAATCATACGCAACATATTTCAATTTGATTAATAGAATATGCAATATTTTGTATAATTAGTCTGTGTAGCACAAAGATTCACATTATATTTGGTTACACAAAGACTTTACATTAAATATTTTTTAAAATTGCACAAAATAATGGAGAATAGAGCACTTTTTAAAATAGAAAGCACATATAAACCTACCGGCGATCAACCTGAAGCAATCACTAATCTTGTCCAAGGATTAAAAGAAAATAAGAAATGGCAAGTATTGCTTGGAGCAACAGGTACTGGTAAAACTTTTACTATGGCTAATGTAATTGAGAGAATACAAAAACCTACTTTGATATTGGTGCATAATAAAACATTAGCTGGACAATTATATGCTGAAATGAAAGAACTATTTCCTCATAATAGAGTAGAGTATTTCATTTCTAATTTTGATTTTTATCAACCTGAAGCATATCTTCCAAAGACTGATACATATATAGATAAATCAGCTGCTATGAATGAAGAAATAGAAATGATGAGGGTCAGTGCTATAAATTCTATTGTATCTAGAAGAGACACGATAATTGTAGCTTCTGTTGCTTCTATTTATGGACTAACAGATCCTAATGAATATAAGAAATTAATTTTTGATATAAGAGTTGGTGAACAGATCAATAGAAAAGAATTATTTTTAAAACTTATAAATTCTCAATACCATAGAAACGACATCGATTTATCTCCTGGTACTTTTAGAGTTAGAGGAGATGTGATAGATGTCATGCCAGCAGAGTTTAAAGAAGAATATATAAGGTTTGAAACATTTGGAGATGAAGTTGAAAGTATATTACAAGTCAACTATCTAACCGGTGAAATTGAAGCACGATATAAAGAATATTCTTTATTTCCTGCTTATGATCATGCATCTAGTAAAGAAAACATTGAAAGAGCATGTGGTTTAATACTTCAAGAACTTGAAGAAAGAATTAAATTCTATAATGATCAAGGAAAACCTCTTGAAGCAGAACGTATTGAATTAAGAACAAGACAGGACGTAGAGAGTTTAAGAGAGTTTGGTATGTGTCATGGAATTGAAAATTACTCTAGACATATCGATGGTAGAAAAGAAGGTGAAAAATGCTTCTGCTTAATGGATTATTTTCCAAAAGATTATTTATTGATTGTTGATGAATCACATGTCACCCTTCCTCAAGTTAGAGGTATGTATAATGGAGATAGATCTAGAAAAGAAACTCTCGTTGAGTACGGGTTTAGATTACCTAGCGCATTAGATAATCGCCCATTAAATTTTAATGAGTTCTTATCTGAGATAAATCAAGTGATATGTACGAGTGCTACACCTGGAGATTTTGAACTTGAGAATTCAAACAATGAAACCACTCAACAAATAATTAGACCTACTGGATTAGTTGATCCTCAAATAATAGTGAGAAGATCACTTGGCCAAATAGATGATATAGTCTATGAAATAAATGAAGCTATTAAAAGAAATGAGAGAGTGATGATAGTTACATTAACTATTAAGATGGCTGAAGACTTAACTTCTTATTTAAAAAATTTAAATATCAAAACAGTGTATTTACATAGTGAATGTAAGACATTAGAAAGAAGTGAAATTGTTTATAAACTTAGAAAAGGAACATATGATGTTCTTGTTGGTATAAATCTATTAAGAGAAGGATTAGATATACCTGAAGTCAGTGTGGTAGCTATTTTAGATGCAGATAAAGAAGGGTTCTTAAGAAGCTCAAGAAGTTTAATCCAAGTTGTTGGAAGAGCTGCAAGAAACTGTAATGGTAAAGTTATAATGTATGCTGATACAATAACTGAATCGATGAAATTATGTATCGATGAAACAAACAGAAGAAGAAACATCCAAATAAAATATAATGAAGAAAATGGTATTGTTCCTCAAACTATTATTAAACCAATTGCACCACCTTTATCAATCAAAGAAAAAGAGAGTGAAAAAATTATTAAAGGTAAACTTACAAAATCTGAGCTTGAACGTCTAATTAAAGAAACACAAAAGAAGATGAATCAAGCAGCAAAAGAGTTTGATTTTGAAAAAGCTATCGAATATAGAGATATATTATTTGAATTAAGAGATTTAAAAGTTAAATAAACTACTTATTATCAATAAACATCATTTGGTGTTCTATTTTATTTTTTATAATTTATTTCTTTAACATCAACTGTTGTAGTTTCGTTTTGTTTAGAAGACTTGTCGTTTGATTTATTTACATGTGAAATTTGTTTGTTGGTATTAATTAGACCAGTTCCATCTTTCTTTTTGGCTTTCGATATAAAATGGCATAAAGATAAAATTCCAAGAAGTATTAATAGAACTCCTACTAAAACAAGAATTAGTTCTGTAGCATTTTCATGAATAAGAACTATAGTGATTCCCCCTCCTATTAATACAAGCGTGGTTAGAATAAACACAACGAGCTTCAAAGCAAGTGATGAATCTTTTCTAATATTGATTACTAAAACAATTGTTTCAACAAAAAATATCGATCCATAGGTGATTAACATAATTCCAAAAAATAAAGGAAGATATAAAGACACAACATCTTCTTTACAAATAAGCAAAATTCCAAGAGATACCAAAAGCGCACCAAAAACAGAATCTAAACTAATAACACCTTTTGAAAATAAATATGAAAATGCGATAGTAAATAAACCAAAAATAATTAAAATGAATGCTAAACAATAGTTTATTGCATTTTGTAAATTTTCATTATTAGCAAATGCACAAACTACAATTCCTAGAATTATAAGAATTATCGCTTCAAGAATTTGTATAGCTTTATAAATAACTTCCAATGATTCCTTTTTCATGCGGGCTCCTCCTGTTGTTTAAAATTATATATCATCGACACCTGATTTAAAATTATCACGTGCTATTTTGATATATAGTATCGATTGAGAATAGGAGTTTGCAAAATAAACGAGACTTATAAAAGAAAATATAGTATCACTACCATAACTGACAGTTTATTTAAGTTAATATAATGTTGAAGAACTTGTAAAAGATTAATGAGATAAGAAGAATATATATACCTTGAAATACAGACATACATAAACAGCTTCTATAAAAAAATGGTGTTTATAATAAAATACGGGATAGAAAAATTGGTGAGGATAATCCTATTTAAGAAAACATATGTACAAAAAATATAGAATGACTTATAACAAAAGTAGGAGACAAATCACATATAAGTAATGTTTATAAAATCAAATTAAGATAATTTATAAAAGATTAATATTATTGTTTATGGCATTTATACTCTTTATTCAAAGATGAAAGTAGTTTCTATTTCATATTCATCAATAGTTGATTTAAAAGTTGAAGAGCCGGACTGGATTCCAGATAAGTAATAAGTGGTATCAGATTCATTATCTTCTAAACATTTGTCTATTTCTAATATGTTAGCATCATAATCAAAACTTACAGTATCAGCAACAAGTTTCACTTCAACATTACCACCTGTAAAAATATATGAAGCCTCAATAATATAAGTCTCATTCAAAGCAAATGTGTAACTTTCCTCGATAATAGTTGCAGAAGAAGAAGTAGAAATCACAGTATAATTTGTTGGTTCATCATTTTTATATATAGTTAGTTTTGCTCCAACTATCGTTGGTGTAGTAATAGAATTGGAATCATCAGCATAACAAGAAGAAGCAAAACAACATATGGATGCAAATATAGAAATGGATAAGATGCGAATTTTTCTTTTCATTTTAGTAGTTTTCCTCCTTTTAAAATTAATTAACATCGATAACGCTTATTGCAATGACATTTATAGTATATCCCTAAAAAAAATTTAAAAAATGACAAATTTTTTACAGTGTAAAATTTATTTTTCAAAGATTTAAAATATAATTTTGATCATTAAATATTCGAATAATGACAAAATCTCGAAGATAACTAACTTTTGCTCTCTAATATTAAATGACAGACACGTATAAAAACAATGTTAATTTATATAAATACTTCAAAATATGAATGTTGATATTAATAAACTTGTCTTTGGAAAACATCTATATACAGGTATAAAACATAAAACCATTAGGAGACACTTTTGTTTTGAATCTAGATAAAAAAGCATATATTGAAAAATTTGCTAAAAAAACACGATGCCACATTTAAGAACATTTTAATAAATAAAAAATCACGTTGTAATCTTTGTTTTTAATAAAGATTTTGCTTTTGAACTGCCAAAGAGTAGATTATGTTTTCGTTGTCCACTATTTTAAAATAATCACGTGCTATTTTGATATATAATATCGATTGAGAATAGGAGTTTGCAAAATGAACGAGATTTATAAAAGGAAATATAGTATTACCACAAATTGCTTTGATAAAAATGATTATATTAGACCTAGTTCAATCCTTGATTTAGGTCAACACATCTCAGGAATGCATGCTGAAGGTCTTGGATGTGGATTTGATGCTTTCATTGAAAAAGGAAGAATATGGTTGGTAGTAAGAAACTATATAGAAGTAGTTAAACCAATTAAAAATCTTCAATATGTAAATTTAATAACATATGCTCTTAAACCGATGTTTGTTGAAATGCCTAGAGATGTAGAGTTTTATGATGATAAAGGGGAACTGTTATATAAACTAAGAATGATATGGATGATTTTTGATTATAAGAATAATGAGGTGATGGATCCAAAAGTTGCAACCATTCCATATGTAAATCATAACGGTCTTTTTAATCAACGTATTAAGAAACTACCTCCAATTGATAAAAACTTATTAAAGTATTACGGTGATCACGAAGTAAGATACAGCGAACTTGATCATAACAATCATATGAATAATTCGAAATATTTAGATTTGTTCATAGATATTTATGAAGATAAGATACTTGATATCAAAAATTATCAAATAGAGTACGTAAAACAATGTTATTATAAGGAAAAAATCTCACTTTTCGTTTATAATATTGAAAAGAAATATTATTTATTTGGTTATAATAACAACGATCTTAAATTTTATATAAAGGCGGAAGCCTAAAGGAAGTAAATATGCGTATAAGCAAAGAAATTGTAGAGGCACTCAAGAACAATCAACCAGTTGTAGCACTCGAAACAACAATTATTTCTCATGGAATGCCATATCCAAAAAACGTTGAGTGTGCCTTGCTTGTAGAAAAAACTATAAGAGATAACGGAGCAATTCCTGCAACTATTGGAATAATAGATGGCGAGCCAATTATTGGAATGAGTAAAGATGAAATTGAAAAATTTGCAAAAATAAGTGGAATCTGCAAAGTTTCTCGTAGAGATATTGGGATTGTTGTAGCAAAAAAGTTAAACGGGGCCACGACTGTTAGTGGAACAATGATACTTGCAAAGAAAGCTGGAATCGATGTTTTTGTAACAGGAGGGATAGGAGGAGTGCATAAGGGAGCACAGCAAACTTTCGATATATCCGCAGATCTAGAAGAATTATCTCAAACTGATGTAGCAGTAGTTTGTGCAGGGCCAAAGGCAATTTTAGATTTAGAACTAACTGCTGAAGTATTAGAAACAAAAGGAGTCCCACTAATTGGATATAATACAGATAAAATGCCTGCTTTTTATACTAGAACTTCTTCTGTAAATGTTGATTATAATGCATCAACACCAAAGGAAATCGCAGAAATAATATTTTCTACAAAAAAATATGGAAATAGCGGAGTTTTAATTTGTAATCCTGTACCTGATGAATATGCAATGGATGAAAAAGAAATAAATAAAGCTATTGAAACAGCTCAAAAGGAAGCTATTGAAAATAAAGTTTCAGGTAAAAATTTAACACCTTTCTTGTTGAAAAGAATTGTTGAGTTAACAAAAGGTGATTCGCTTGAAACAAACATTAAACTTATTGTTAATAATGCCACTCTTGGGGCAAAAATAGCTGTTGAATACTCAAAACTAAACGGGAGGAAACAATTATAATGAACGACATTTTATTAATTGGAGGATCAAGCGTAGATTATATCGCTACCTCGGACGGGCGATTGAAAAGGAGACTTTCTAATAAGGGAAGCATCACCTACACTTATGGAGGAGTTATAAGAAATACAACTGAAAACTTAGCACGCCTTGGAAATCGTTGTACTCTTATAACTGCGATTGGAAATGATGATCTTGGGTCAAAACTTAGAGAGCATCTACTTTCACTTGGAATCACTGTTTATTCAAGCTCTTCTAAGTTGCCAACAGCATCATATATAGCAGTAAATGATGAAAAACATTATCTAGACGTTGCTATTCATGATAATAGAATAATAGATACTGTCACACCTGATTTCTTAAAAAAACATGATGAGTTCATCAAACAACACGAATATATAATCATTGATGATAATCTTAGTCAAGCAACAATCGATTATCTTTTTGATACATATAAATATAAAAACTTTATTTGTGTTGCTACTTCTCAAGATTGTATTAAAAAATATATGAAACATTTAAGAAACATATATTTATTAAAATGTAATATTCTTGAAGCACAAGAATTAATGAACTTAAAGTTTGTTGAAAGAGATTTAGTAGGTGCAATACTTGTCAAAGGAGTTAAAAATATTGTCGTCTCAAACAAGAGCAATGATATTTATTATGGAAGAGATATTAGAGATATCGGTTTTGTCAAAGTTAAAGAGGTCAAAGAATTTGTCAACACTGATGGATGTGGTGATGCTCTTTTTGCAGGAACTATAGATTACATGCTTCAAGGAAAGAAGATAAAAGAATGTATCACATTTGGAAACGAACTAGCTCGTATTACACTCATGACTGAAAAGGCGGTTTCTGAAGATATTTCAAAACTAGCTTATCCACATAAATAGTTATAAAAGCTTTGATTTTGCACTTTTTTATAAAATTTTAAGCATTTTAGGAAATAAATATAATGAACGACAATGTTAAAAAGACACATCTAAAAATATATCTCCAGTTTTTAAGAAACACTGATTTAAGAATGGTAACTGTCTACGAGCTTTCACAAGGAACAGGATATAGAGAAGACGTTGTAATTGATGACATAAGTTTTTTTGTACCTCTTGTCAAGTTTCAACCAGATTTAAATCTATTAACAGTACTAGATGATTTAGAAGATGCCTATAAAGCTGTAAAAGAATTAAAAGCAAAAACAAAGACTTTGAAATCAAATAAAAGTGTATATGTAAAAAAGAAAGATGCTGATAATTATACTGGAGTCGTAGACTACATTAATAAATATATGACCTTTGCTGGAGGGATGTTAGATTTAGGATACACTCTTACAAAAAAGGATATAAAAATCCTAAGAAAACTTTTAAAGAAAGAAGAAGAAAAACTAAAGTAATTTTTACGTATTGATTTTTAAGTTTTAAAGGAATTATCATACATATGAGCCGACTCAGCAGTTTTGATAGGTATTGTAAAATTTTTATTTCGTTGTTATACTTTACAAAAGTCTTTTAAGCGATTTTTGTTCTCATACTAAAACTTAAAACTTTTTAAACAAATTTATTTTTATTAAAAGGAGAGAAATTAATGTCGAATAGCAAAAAAATAATCGTGCCAATTGTTGTTGCGGCTATGTCTTTGTTTTGCTCATCTTCTACATCGTTTTTTACTTCAAAAAAGCTTGGTTCTAATACAACGGTATTAGCAGCAGCAACTAATGAACACAATCATTCATCGGATGGGTTTTCTTCCGTTGAACAATCAAGTTTTGATTCAGGGACATATAGTGGCGGACAAATAACTGGTGGATCAAGTGAAGATCAAAGTGTTAAGTTATATTTAAATGAAGATATAACTTCCGATATAACAATATCCTCAGGATACGTTGCTATTTGTTTAAACGGTAAAACTTTAACAGGAACGGGATCATCCTCTGTTATAACCGTTAGTACAGGTGCATACCTTACCCTTTGTGATTGTCAAAGTGAACAAGGCGAAGTCACTAACGGAGGTACCATATCTAGTGGAGGTGGTGTTTATGTTGATGGAGGTTCTTTCACATTGAGTGGAGGCATTATCACAGGTAACACTGTATCTTCTAATGGAGGTGGTGTTTTTGTAAGTGGTGGCACCTTTGAAATGATTGGTGGAACAATTAGTTATAACGAAGCAATTTTTGGTGGCGGAGTTTATGTTGATAGTGATGGCTTCTTTGAAATGAGTGGCGGAGCAATTGAATACAACGAGGCATCTCAATATGGTGGAGGTATTTTTGTTAACAGTGGTACATTCAAAATGAATGATGGCACAATTGATAACAACACTGCACAATATAGTGGCGGAGGTATCTATGTTTTTAATGGTTCATTTGAATTGGTTGATGGTACAATCTCAAATAACGAAGCATCAAGGCTATATGGTGGTGGTGTATATATAAGTACTTCTGTTGCTTTCACAATGAGTGGAGGAACAATTGATAATAACACTGCAGGCAGTTTTGGTGGTGGTGTTTTTGTAAGTGGCGGCACCTTCACAATGAGTGAAGGTACAATTTCAAATAATAAAGCATCTCAATATGGTGGAGGTATTTATGTTTCTGGAAGTGGTACTTTCACAATGGAAGGCGGGACAATAAATAATAACAGTGCTGATACTTCTGGAACTGGTGTGTATGTGGCTGATGGTGGTGTCATAGAAGTCAGAAATGGATCTGTTGATGGAACAATTCAATCTACTGAAAGTGGTTTTATAACTGGTGGAGTCTTTGATGAAGATGCATATGAAACAATTGAGGCAGCAGGTTATCTTGCTGATGGATATGTAATTGTTATGTATTCGGATGGTAACTCATATGGTGATAATGATTATAATCCAAGTTATCCATATGTCCTTTATCAAGAAGTTATACTTGCTGAACCAATTACAATCAATACAACAAATTTATCTATTGATTGTGATGAAGCTGAAGAATATTCTCCATCAGTACAAGTTCAAAATATTCCTAACAATTATCATCAATATGGTGATGTTGAATATAGCTATTTAGATACAGACAATCAAACCGTAGTAGAAGGTTTACCAAGAGAAGCTGGTAATTGGACAATCTATGCGACAATTAAAATAATAGACTCAAGTACTAGATCATATTATGAGCAAACAGCAGAATTTAGTGTAAATATTGCTGCGCACGTTTATAGCGAAACTCAAATAGAAAATGAAGTTGATGTAATCTGTACAGCTAATGGTAGTTATGACGAAGTAGTATACTGCACAGTTTGTGAAAACGAAATTTCACGTAATGTAGTGGTAGTTGCTTCAACTGGCCATAATTATTCCATTGCACATTATGATGAAAGTGGACATTGGTATGAATGTGAAGTTTGTGAAACATTAACAGATGTTGAAGAACATAATTATTCTGAAGAGTGGACATTCACTAATTTGGTAGTTGAACCACGTGTATGTGATGATTGTGGTGCTGAAGAAACAATGTATTTATGGATCGTTTTATTATCAGGTGGTGGACTTGTTCTTCTACTTCTAATTGTTTTATTAATCTGTTTAAAGAAAAGGAAAAAAGAAATTGAAAGGAGTTAACTAGTTATGAATATGATTGCTTATTATATAATTGCTATTATTGAAATACTTGTAGTACTAGCTATAGTTGTATTTGTTATAAGGGAGCGTGCGAAGATTTCTAAATTAAAGAAAAATAAGGGAGATGAAAGCTCTAGTGGAGAAAAGATTATTGTTGCTCCTGCAGGTGATAGTAGTCCAAAGTTTCAACCAAATGTAATGCCATTAAGTGAGAAACTTTTGGCTCTAAGCACAGATCAACATCGTTTCTTCACTTCCATTCTTAGTTATGCAATGGAAAAAGAAGGTGCAGAAAAGCATGAGACAAAATTTTATGTTTCTGTTATTGTTAAAAAGAAGACAATTTTAAAATTAGGAATTCGTCGTGATATTACATTAGCATCATTTAAATTCGAAAACGAACTTTTAAGAGATTATAAGCGTAATGTTAGTACATCAGCCTCTTCTACTATTCGTGAAAAAGATACACAAGTTCTTGTAACTGATGAAGAAAAAATGAAAACTGCATTTGAAATGATTGACCTAATGCTTGAACAACATGAATTAGATCGTAAAGCAGCAAAAGAACGTAGACGTAGTAAAAAGGCAGAAAAACAAGCTGAAGCACAATAATCAACTAAGATGCTTCAAAGAATATAACATTTAAAAATTGGGTGTTGAGTAGTATCAACACCTTTTTAAATTTAATGTGGTTTTTACGGGGTTTTTGTGAAAAGTAAGTACTTTTTTATTAAACAATCCTGTATTATCTTTACCAAGTTATACACTCTGGTTTCATATATTGTTTTTCCCGTATCTTATTCATTGAAATATAATTGCGTACAAGAATAAATTAATAAGTATAAAAAACAAAAACACTTGAGATTTGCATTAATTTTGCCAGTTACCTCATTTATTAGAATTAAAAGAACATTTACAAGGGTTGCATATAATATTTTTTGCGCTTATACTTACTATATTAAAATACCTTTTAGAAGGTATTTTAATAAATTTATTTTTTATTATTTGAAACATATGGTTTATTTTATTAACAAAGGAGAGAAAAATTTATGTTACGATGCAAAAAAATATTTTTGCCAATAATTGCTACGACTTTGGCTTTATTTTATTCATCATCTAATTCATTTGACACATCAAATGATTTGAGTTTGAAAACAATAACATTAGCAGCGGTTACAAACAATCATGATCATGAACAAGATTCTTTTTCTGCTCTAAATCCATCAGATTTTGAAACAGGAACAGGGACATATAGTGGCGGACAAATAACTGGCGGAATAAATGAAGACAACACTACAAAATTATTTCTAAATGACAATATAACATGTGACATAACGATAGTATCTGGATATGTTGCGCTATGTTTAAACGGTAAAACTTTAACTGGAGCAGGATCAAATTCTGTTATAACTGTTAGTACTGGGGCATATCTTACTCTATGCGACTGTCAAGAGAATGAGGGCACAATCACCGACGGAAACGCTGAATATGGTGGAGGAATTTATGTTGATGGAGGTTCACTCACAATGAGTGGAGGCGCAATCACAGGAAATACTGCATCTATTAATGGTGGTGGTGTTTTTGTATTTAATAACGGTTCTTTCACAATGAGTGGAGGCACAATAGAAGACAACACTGCTGGAAATGCTGGTGGAGGCGTTTTTATTTATAGTGGTTCTCTCACAATGAGTGGAGGTACAATTTACCAGAACAAAGTAACTGGTGAACAAACTGGTGGTAATGGTGGTGGAGTTTATGTTTATAATGATGGTAGCTTTTCGATGAGTGGAGGTACACTCGATAACAACTCTGCTAAAAACGCTGGTGGAGGTGTTTTTATTAATACTGGTTCTTTCACAATGAGTGGAGGTACAATCTCAAATAATAATGCAACTGCTAACGGCGGAGGAGTTAGCTTATATGGAGGAGGTTCCTTCACAATGAGTGGAGGTACTATTGAAAAGAACACAACTGAAAATGCAGGCGGGGGAATTTATGTTAGTAGTGGTACCTTTAATTTGAGTGATGATGGAGCAATCTCAGATAACACTGCATCTTCAAATGGTGGAGGAGTTTATCTTAATGATGAAGGTTCTCTCACTATGAGTGGCGGTACACTTGATAATAACTCTGCTGGAAATGTTGGTGGTGGTGTCTTTGTCAATACTGGTAGCTTTGAATTTAGTGGTGGCAAAATTACAAACAACAAAGCAACAAATTATGGCGGTGGAGTTCATGTTTATGATGGTGGTAGCTTTGCAATGAGTGGTGGTACACTTTATGACAACTCAGCTACCGAAAGTGGCGATGCCGTTTATAATAGTAGTTCAACTGTAGAAATCAAAGGTGGATATTTCGAAGGAACGATTGTATCTACTAGTACTAAATTTATAACTGGTGGGTGCTTTGGTGATGTGGCATATGAATCAATTACTACATCTGATTTTCTTGCTGATGATTATTTTTTTATAACTTATTCAGATGAAAGTTATTATGATGACAACGATTACGACTCAGATTTTCCATACGTTGTTTATAAAGAAGTTACCATAAGTGACGATGTCTCAATTTATAATCTTACTGTTGATTGTGATAAAGGAGAAACATATTCTGAAGACGAGATAAATATTCAAACTCCAACTGGTTATCAAGTTTATGGTGATGTTGAATATAGTTATGAAGATAAAGATAATCAGACCGTAGTGGGTTTACCAACAGAAGCTGGTGATTGGTCTATGCAAGCAACAGTTAAATTAATTAACACAAGCTCTAAAGAATACACCGAACAAACAGCAACATTTACTATTAGTATTGCGGATCATATAGAAGGCACAACTCAAATAGAAAATGATGTTGATCCAACTTGTACAGATGAAGGTAGTTATGATGAAGTAATATACTGCACGGCTTGTAGTACTGAACTTTCTCGTGAAGAAGTAACAGTTTCAGCAACGGGTCATACAGAGGGAGCATCTCAAATAGAAAATGAAGTTGATCCAACTTGTACAGCTAACGGTAGTTATGATGAAGTAGTATATTGTACAGTGTGTACAAATGAAGTTTCGCGTGATACTGTTGCCGTTGATGCAACAGGTCATAGTTATTCAAGTGGATATACTAATGATGATGATCAACATTGGAGAGTTTGTGAATACTGTAACGATTCAACAACCGATGTTCAAAATCATGTTTGGAGTGATTGGGAAGTAATAACCGAAGCAACAAAAGATCAAAACGGCGAACAACAAAGAGCTTGTACTGTTTGTGGAGCAACTCAAACAGCAGAAATAGAGTATTCAAGTCAATTTGATACTTTGGCTTTAGTTACGATAATTCTTGGTGTTGTTGTTGTTTTACTTTTAATTATTTTATTAATTCGTTTAATGAAAAAGAAAAAGGAATTAGGAGAGTAACTATCATGACTGTGTATCCTGTTATTCTCATTTTTGAAATCGCTCTTGCAGTAATTGGAATTGTACTTATTATTGCAATCTGTTTTCAACTACACAAAATAAGGAAAAAGAAAGCAAAAGAAAATATTACTAAGATAAAGCATGATAATAACACCTCAAATAATGATTTACTTGCTCTGCCATATGAAAAGACATTGAACGAAAAACTTTTGACTTTAAGTACAGATCAGCATCGTTTCTTCACTTCCATTCTTAATTATGCAATGGGAAAAGAATACGCAAAAAAGCAAGAAACAAAATACTATGTCGAAGTTCTTGTAAAAAAGAAAACAATATTAAAACTGAGCATTCGTCGTAATACTACATTAGCATCATGTAGGTTTGAAAACGATCAATCAAAAGATCAAAAACACAAAGCTAAATTGATAGCATCTAATATTCCTCAAAAGGATACACAAATTCTTGTAACCGACGAAGGAAAAATGCATGCTGCATTTAGAATGATTGATTTAATGCTTGAACAAGATAAAATAGAAAAAGAACGTAAACGTGCTCAAAAAAAAGAGAAACGTGCTCATGTACAACAAGCACATTAAAATATTCAGTTCTAAATGTAAGTCTTATTAGCTACGATTATATTTTGTTTGTGAATATCTGTTTAATTTGTACTTATTTATTAACTTTTTATATTTTTAAAGTTAATGTAGGTTTTACGAGGTATTTATCTGGAATCTTTGCTTTTTTCAATAATTAAAATGTATGAAAAGACATGTAAATTATAAAAAGCAAAAATAGTAGAGATCCGATTTAATTTTACATTTAACAACTTATAAATGAACTTAAACTATTTCTACAATTGTTGCGCATGTTTTGTTTTATGCTTATACTAGTATTAAAATACCTTTTAGGTATTTTAATTACAATTTATTTTACACT
>CAZJPX010000009.1:0-18147 GCA_964548325.1 uncultured Staphylococcaceae bacterium | reverse complement strand
TATCTTTCCTCTAAATCATCTTTTTCATCGGTCAATGAAGTTAATTTTTCAAAAGATTCAAAATCTTTTTCTAACTCTTCATCAATTTCATTAATTCTTATTTCAATACTTTCTAATTCACCTTTTAATTTAGTTAATTGATTATTAGATAATTTTTCTATCTTCTTTATTTTTGGTTTCTCAATTTCATCTATTGAAACTAATTTAGTATTTTCTAATCTATCTAATACTTTTCTTAATGAATTGTAATCACCTTCAAGACCAATTACTCTATCCCTTGATAAATATAAAATATTGTTAGCAAGGGAGTTAATAAAATAACGATCATGAGATATGAATATAATGCATCCTTTATATTTTTTTAAGGCATCTATTAAGGCTTCTTTTGTCTCCATATCTAGGTGGTTAGTAGGTTCATCTAAAAATAAAATATCACATTCTTGTAATGAAATTTCACATAAAACAAGACGCATCTTCTCACCGTTAGACATGCTATTAATATTTTGATATACATCATCTCCACTAAATAAGAACTTTCCAAGTGCATTTCTAATATCAGTATCTATAAGATGAGGATATCTTCTTTTTATAAAATCAAAGGGATTTAAAGCATTGTCAAAATTGAAATCATTTTGCTGTATATAACCAAATTTTAATTTTCTTTTTTGAATAATTTTTCCAGAAATATATGGAATCTGTGTTGTTATTGTTTTAATTAAGGTAGTTTTTCCGATTCCATTATCTCCACAAACTGCCAGTTTATCTTTCCCATAAATATTTAAACTAAATGGGGGACAAAGTGGAAAATCATAACCAATTATTAAATCTTCTATCTCCAACAACTGTTTTCTTTTTAAATTTTCACCCTTGATATTGAATTTAACATGCTTCTCTTTTTTTGGAATACTAACTTTATTATCCTCAATTCTTTTTAGCTTCTTTTCTTTATCTTTAGCTCTAGACGTAAATCTAGGTTTAGGTTTATAAAACTCTATAAACCTTTTTAATCTTTCAATTTCTTTATCTTGTTCTTTAGCTTTTTTTAATAAATATTCATATTTAGCAGACTTTTCTGTTAAAAAATGATTATAATCCATGTTATAGGTAACTACTTTTTTATTTTCAATCTCAATAATTTTAGTGGCAATACTTTCTAGAAAAAACCTGTCATGAGATATAAAGACAATTGTTTTATTTAATGTCTTTAAATAATTTTCAAGCCATTCAATCGTAGATATATCAAGATGGTTGGTCGGTTCATCTAATAGCATAATATCAAAATCAGAAAGAAGAATTTTAATAAAGGCGACCTTCATTCTTTCACCTCCACTTAAAGTAGAGATAACATTATTTGCAAATGCTTCATCAAAACCAAAGCGATTTAACATTTCATTAATTTTATTTTCATAATTTATTTGTCCTACTTCTTCTTGTTCTTTTAATAATTTATCAAGTTTATTTTGTATATCTTTATCATTTGGATTTTTAGATATTTTTAAACTAATCTTCTCAATCTCTTTTTCTAGTTCTATTTGTTTTTTAAAACAAATTAATAGTTCATCTTTAACTATATTATTTACATTAGTTAATGCGTTTTGATCTAAATAACCGATTTTTAAATTGCTTAAGATAGCAATCTCTCCAGGTTTATCTTCTTTAGGATATATTGATACTTCTTCTTCATTTAGGATTAATTTAAAAATCGTGCTTTTTCCTGTTCCGTTGTTCCCTATTAAAGCAACTTTTTCATTTTTATTTATTGAAAAAGATATATGATCTAAAATTAAATCACTTTGATAAAACTTTGAAACATTTGAAAAAGCAATTAGCGACATAATCATGATTATATTATTTTCTATCTAAAAATGTATAATTTAATTGTTATGAAAACCCCACTTGCTTTTAGAATTAGACCAAAGAAAATAGAAGATGTTATTGGACAAAAGAAAATTGTAGGTCCCAATGGTTTTTTATTCAACTCAATTAAAAACGATACACCAATATCTTTTATTCTTTATGGTCCTCCGGGTTGCGGTAAGACAACAATTGCTGAAGCATATGCTAATTCTTTATCGATTACATTTAGAAAAATAAATGCAATATCAACTAACAAAAAAGAAATTGAAGAGATAATAAACGAGGCTAAAACGTTTGGTCCTTATATTGTGATAATTGATGAGATTCATCGTTTAAATAAGGATAAACAAGATATTTTGCTTCCATATGTGGAAGAAGGAAATATATATTTGATTGGTGCGACAACTGCTAATCCATACATATCAATTAATAAAGCTATTAGATCAAGATGCCATCTATTAGAAGTCCCTCTTTTGACAATAGAAGAAATTATGGATGGTTTAAAGAAAGCGATAGCTAATAAAGAAGGATTAGATAACTCTATTAAAGTAGATGATGAATCCTTAGAATTTATTGCTAAATCGAGCAATGGTGATTTTCGCTTTGCTCTAAATTATTTAGAAATATTAAGTATCTCATTTCCAAAAGAATCTATCGATATAAAGAAAACAAAAAGCATTAACAAGGTTCCAAACTATGGGATAGATAAAGATGAAGATGATCATTATAATGCTCTTAGTGCCTTACAAAAATCAATTAGAGGGAGCGATGTTCATGCTGCTTTATATTATTGTGCAAAACTATGTATTGTTGGAGACCTTCAAGGCTTAGAAAGAAGACTTCTTGTCACTGCCTACGAAGATATAGGTATTGCTAATCCTCAAGCATGTTTGAGAACAAAAATTGCAATTGAAGCAGCTGAAACTGTTGGAATGCCTGAAGCCATTATTCCATTATCCGTTGCTATAGTTGAACTTGCATTATCTCCAAAAAGTAAGGCTGCCTATCAAGGAATGGCTTCTGCCATGGAGTTCGCAGAGAAATATCCATTAGAGGTTAAAGACTATTTAAAATTTACTCCAGTCAATGTTAAAGAAGAAAATAAATACCCATATGATATGCCCGATGTTTGGATTCACTTACAATATCTACCAGACATCATAAAAGAAGCTAAATTTTTTAATCCTAACAAGAAAACAACTTCATCATATGAGCAATATTTAAATGAAAATTATAAAAAGATTTCTGAAGTTGTCCGTAGTTCAAACATCGCTAAATTGAGAACTATATATAATAATAAGAAAAAATAATTAATAGTTTATTGGATTAAATCGTGAGATAAATAGTTAACTTTTGCAACGATTTTTTTAGAAATAGCAAAAGAATTTAAAACATCTTCTTTTATTTTGTTTACATTATCTTTGTTTGTATATAATGTTGCAAGCAGTTCACCTTTATCAACTTTATCTCCTATTTTCTTATTTAAAATAATGCCAGCAGACATATCAATTACATCATCTATTTTTTCTCTTCCAGCCCCTAGATGCATAGATGCAACACCAATTCGTTGAGCATCTATTTTTTTAATATAACCTGCTTTATTTGAATATATTTTAATAATATTTTTAGATACATCAAACTTAGCAGGATTCAAAATATATTCGACATCTCCGTTTTGATATTTTACAAATTCTAAAAATTTATTGAATGCTCGACCATCTTGTAATGTTTTGCTTAATTCATTGAATGCTTCATCATAGTTGTCATATATCTTTGCTTGCAATAGCATTATCGCTCCACTTGATGTACATATCTCAACTAAATCACTTGGCCCGTTTCCCTTTAAAGTTTCAATCACTTCTTTAACTTCTAAATTATTACCTACCGCTTTACCAAGAGGTTGATCCATATTGGTAACTTCAGCTCTCACATCTTTATTTAAATTTTTTCCAATATTCACCATCAATGATGCAAGTTTTATAGCAGATTGTTTTGTTTTCATAAAGGCACCTGATCCATATTTAACATCAAGTAAAATTGCATCAGCCCCACTAGCTAATTTTTTAGACATAATAGATGATGCAATAAGAGGAATTGAAGCAACAGTTCCTGTAACATCTCTTAATGCATATAGTTTTTTATCAGCTGGTACAAGATTTTTATTTTGTCCAATTATTGATAATCCAATATCATTTATTTGGTTACTAAATTGTTCAAAGGTTCTTTCAATTTGAAATCCAGGAATAGATTCAAGTTTATCTAGAGTTCCTCCAGTATGTCCAAGTCCTCTTCCAGACATCTTAGCAACTTTGGCTCCAAGAGATGCGACCATTGGTCCAAGTATTAAACTTACCTTATCTCCAACTCCTCCTGTTGAATGTTTATCTACTTTAATACCTGTTATTTTTGATAGATTCCAAACTTCTCCACTTTTTCTCATCTCATCTGTCAATATTGATGTTTCTTCATTATTCATTCCGTTTAAATAAATTGCCATCAATAAAGAAGAAGCTTGATAATCAGGTATGTTTCCATTCACATAATTTGTTATGAAGTAATTAATTTGTTCTCTAGTTAAAGTTTTTTTATCACGCTTTGTTTCAATAATTTGTTCAATATTCATACATAAACTATAACATAAATAAATCTCGATTGTAGAAATAACAAGTTAAAAAATCTACAATACATTTATGGATTTTTATACTCATCTTGAAAAATATCTTCCAAATAAATTTATTGAAGATTTAAAATCATCATTAAATGATGAACCAACCTCTTCATTAATTTTAAATCCATATAAAATGAGTGAGGAAAAATTTAAATCATTATTTCCAAAAATAATTAAGAATAGCGAACTTTTTTCTTCATTTTCCTATAAAAAAGATCTTTATAGTTTTGGAAAAAGTTATCTTTTTGATAATGGCTTATACTACATAATGGACAAAGCAAGTCAAATCACTACATCTTTTTTAAGTTTAAATGATAATGATTTAGTCCTTGATTTATGTGCTGCACCAGGAGGTAAAACTATTTCCCTTGCACTTAGATATCCAAATGTCAATTTCATATCTAATGATATATCAAATAGTAGAACACATACATTATCTTCAAATATAGAAAAATTAGGACTAGCAAATGTAATTGTCACATCATCTGATTTTTCAAAAATATATAAAAAATTTGAGAAAACATTTGATGCGATTATATTAGATGCGCCATGTTCTGGTAGTGCAATGTTTAGAAAAAACACGGCTATGCTTGAAGATTGGAGTTATAAAAAAGTTTTATCCCAAGCTAAAATACAACAAAGTCTTATTAATTTTGCATTTGATATGTTAAAAGAAGGAGGTACATTGATATATTCTACATGTTCCTTTTCTTATGAAGAAAATGAAGATGTGATCTTAAAGTTTTTAAAAGATCATGCTGATGCTGAACTAGTTAATTTAAAAGAAGATAAGACTTTTTATAGATCGACTCAATTACCAGAAGCAATTCATCTTTTCCCAAATTTGTTTGATGGAGAAGGACAATTTATTTGCTACATAAAGAAAAAAGGAAAGAAGATACCTAATTTAAATATTCCAAAACAAAATATAAAAACCTTTAAAGAATATGATATTAATCTTCCATATATTGAAAAAATTAACGATTCTTACTATGGATATAAAACAAATATCGATCTTAAAAATTTATACATTATTAGAAAAGGACTTTTAATTGGTGTAGAAAATAAATCAATTTTTAAACCTTCTTTTCATCTAGCTCATTATTTAGATTCTGCTAACTCAATTAAATTAGATCAAGATGAAAAAGATTTATATATAAAAGGTTTAGAAATTGAGAAAAAACTAAATATAAAGAATGATTATTATACTGTCAGTCATTTAGATATCAATCTTGGTTTTGTTAAATACGTTGATAATAAACTTAAAAACCTCTATCCAAAAGGCTTAAGACATTAATTATTTTTTAGTTTTAATTTTATTGTAAGACTTAAATAACGCTTCATTTCTTTCTTTAATTTCCAACAAATTTTCTTGAGTTATCTTTTGAACATATTCAGCTATTTGGATTGTAGATTTATTAGCATATGTATGATTATCAATACGTTCTAAAAATTTCACAGTGATTGGATAATGTCTATGGTTATCAAGACTTAAAACTTTTTGAGACCCTCCAATTGCCATCACACAAATTGGTTTACCAAGTTTATGAGCAGGTTTAAATGAACCGTAGTGATATTGATTTAATTCATAAGAATCATTTCTTGTTCCTTCAGGATATATCGCATAACTTCTATTTTTTTCTTTCATATTCTTTTGAACATTAATAAAACATTTAAGTTGTTGTTTCAAATCATCTCTATCGATAAATTCTCCATCAAGTATGGTGATAATTCTTCCAACTACTATCATTTTCTTTGTTTCTTTTTTTGCAACAATTGAAAAAGGTACTTCACTTACTGCAATCAAAACAAGCGGATCAATAAAAGAAATATGATTTGATATATATAGTATACATTTATCATTTTTGATACTTTCTTTATATGCGTTGTAGTTAATCAAATCATATGAGACACCAAATGCTTTTAAAACTTTTCTAATGAGTGTTTGAACTTTTTTGAATCGTTTTTCAAAAGGAATTTTTTCAGGATGCAATGAATAAATTAATAACCATGCAAAATAAGAATAAATGATCAACCAAATAACTTTTAGTATTACTTTTATATATTTCCGCATAATTAATTTTATTCTTTGTTTATAAATACCTTCAACTCATGAGGTGATAAGGTTGTTTTTTTACTAGATTTTGAATTTTTTAAATTAATTTTATCCTTGGATACAATCTCAATAACTTCTTTATCAAACTTAACATTAATGTTTTTAAAAGATGGGTTAACACCAATAATTATATTCTTTATTTTTTCATTATTTAACTTTAATTTTATAAGAACTCCACCATTTTCAAGATTGATAAAGTAGGTATTTAGACCAATTATACTTGCAGAAGTGGCATTATTTTTAAAAATTTCCTTTTTAAGCTTTAAGATATCAGAAAAATATTTTGCTAAAGAAATCCTCTCATCTAATACATTCCAATCAAATTGATTATATTTATCTCCAAGATTATATGTGTTATCTTCACCATATTTTGTTAGACCTATTTCTTGACCAGCATGATAATAGGAGATACCAAAACTTAAAGCGATAATCGTGTTAATTGTTTTTATTGTTTCTAATATATCTTCTTTTTTGTTTTCAAATACTTTACAAGCATTGATTCTATCATATAAGGTTCTATTATCATGGCATTCTACATAGTTTATTGATTGATTCGCATTTATAAATCTAGGTTTATAGATAAAATCAACACATGCACCCATAAAGACATATTTAAATCCATCTCGATATGCTAAATTTCCTAACATGTATCCAGCATCATTACCATGATTAAAAGATCTCACAATATCCCTAAAAGTCTCATTAAAAAAACCAATATGTGGAACTTTAGAGCTGTTTTGGATCGTAGCTTTTTCATCTTTTCTTAAAGCCGTATCCATATCCCAGCCTTCTCCATATATAATAAAATCATCTCTTATCGCTCGACATTCTTTTTCAACAATTTGCATCGTCTCTAAATCTATATTCCCCATTAGATCAAATCTATATCCATCAATCCCATATTCTTTAACCCAATATTTACAGGCGTCGACAATGAGCTTTCTAACCATTGGTCTTTTGGTATCTAAATCGTTTCCACAAAACGATCCATTGCATAAAGTTCCATCTTCATTTTTTCTAAAATAATATCCAGGAACTGCCCTTTCAAGCGTTGAACTAATGTCGTTATATACGTGATTATAAACAACATCTAAAATTACTTTTATTTTATTTTGATGAAGTTTTGCAACCATTTTTTTAAATTCAATGATTCTTTTATATGGATCTTCTGGATCTGTTGAATAGCTCCCTTCAGGTACAAAATATTGTGAAGGATCATATCCCCAATTATATGAACCATCAATATTTAATTCATCAACGGTTGTAAAATCGTTTACAGGTTGAAGTTGAACATGTGTGATCCCTAGCATCTTTAAATAATCAAGACCACAAGGATTACCTTTTTTTGTTTTCTTTCCTTCTTCGATTAAACCTAAAAATTTTCCTTTGTATTTGATGTTAGTTGAATTTTGAATTGTAAAATCTCGAACATTTAATTCATAAATAATCGCATCCGAATACTGTTTAAGTTTAGGTGGAATGTCGTTACATAAATCAATTTTTGTCTTTTCAAAATCGATCACTACGCTATCTTTCCCATTAGCAGTTGATGCTCTTCCATATGGATCGATTGATAATGTAGATATCCCATTATTCACTATTCGATATCGATATTTATATCCTTCATAATCTCCTTTTAATAAGATCGAATGCACTCCTTTTTCTTCTCTTTTTAAAGGATAAGTATCAAAGTTATCTCCTTTATTTTTTCTAATTAAGAGATACACCTTACTAGCTAAAGGTGCCCATAGTTTAAAGGTGGTTTGATTTTTTTTATAAGTGAATCCTAGATCATCTTTATCATAAAAATAATCTTTATCAAAAGAAGGTAGATTCAACAAATCTTCAAGTATCAATGGAGCAGTTCCAATATCTTTTATAACTACTGAATATGAATTACCAAGAGTTATTGGATTAGTTGTTCGACATTCACATATCACTAATCCATTTAAATAAGATTGTTTAATTATCAATAGATCTTCATAGTAATCTTCATTGATTAAAAGAAGTATAGGACTATCAACTGGTTTAATATAATTTGAAAATATACAAACTTTTATCGTGTATAGATCGATTAATCTTGCTCCAAGAAAAGTATCAATCATGCATAGCTACTCCAATACAATATTCATCTTCATGAGATAAGGAGCAAGGATATCTTTTACCATTATAGAATATATGGATAGCACCACTTTCTTCTTTTATAACTTCGATTTCTTTTAAATCAACCTCTAATATTCCTTTTTTAATTGATTTTAAAAAGGCCTCTTTTAAAGCAAAATGACTTGCAATAAATAATTGCTTATCATTTGCTACCATATATCTTTCTAATTCATAATTTGAAAGTATTTTATCTTTCAATGTTTCGTAATCAGAAAAACGACTAACTTTAACTAAATCAACACCTATATTCATAAATAACCCTCTCTAATTATTTGAATAATAAGAAGAATGAATTAAAACTTTATATTCATCTCTTCCATTCAATTTATCTTTTGTCATATCAACAATTCCATCTTTTTGTAATCTATTAAACATCTCATTAGCAAAACTTTGATGAACATTAAAACTATTCATAATCATTTGAATAGAAAAATATTCCTTACTCATCGCATAAGATTTTACAGCATCATACATCATATCTTCCTTACTATTAAAAGACGAATTCTGATTTAAATTAGATTTTTCAATTTTATCATTATAAATTGATGAATCATATATCGCTTTTTTTAAATCAGAATTCGTATTTTTAGCTTTTTCAAAATATGTCCGTTCGCTTTGAATCGAAGATTCAACATCAACCTTTTTTAAATTAGATTGTTCGTTATGTGGCGTGTTAGATACATATAATGATTGATCAAAATATTCATTGGTCGCTGTTCGTTTAATTGTATCAGTAGAAGACATATGTTCGATAGTTTGTTTTGGTTGCTTTTTCTTGTTAACGACATTAAAAGCTGGTTCAGTATCAATTAATATATTTTTTTCTTCTAATTCCTTCGAGCTTATAACTGGTTCTTCTTTAACTATGAAATTATATTCTCTAGATAAAATCTTTTTAAATAATTTTTTTAACAGTTTATAAGATATTATCAGTAGTCCTAGAAAAGCTATAACAGCCCCAATAATATAACTTCCAATATAAGTTAAATAAGGATTAATTAATCCAACAATAACTATACCAATTATTCCACAGTTGGTAGAATAGTCGATTTGTGGAATATTTTCTCCATATGAGACGCCATTTAAAATATCATCGACAAAAGTAGGACTATTGAAATTTAAATATGTTTCATTATCAACTGTCGTCACAAAATTTGTGAAAATTATAATTGATCCAAGTATCATTAAAATTAAACCAGTTACTAATAGTTTTACTTTATATTTGCGTTTCTTTTTTGAAAAAATAATGCAAATTCCAATTAAAAATAAAAAAAGATAAATAACATATGAAAAATATCCACCAAATAAAAATGAGATACCCCATGTTAAATATTCAGATACTATTCCATAATTTATTGCACCAAAAATACTTAATAAGCAAATAAATACTCCGATGGATATTTTTATAGCTTTTTTATATTTGATAACATCTTCACTTATAGGAGGTCTTTGATCAATGTTTTCCATAAATTAATTTTATTCCTCTATAATATTCTCATCTTTATTAGGTTAATTAAAAATAATAATTATATTTTTAATATAAATTTTATTCTATTACCATCACATTTACTTTAATAACAGGATTACGATTGTTATTTTTTAACATCAATTTAGAAAGTTTTTGCGTAATCTGTGTCTCAATTATCTTATTATTAAAATTTGTCGTTGACTTAAGCCATGATTCAACCTCAGCATTAAATAATTTTATGACCTCTTTTAATAATAAGTCAGCTTCTTTATCTTTTAAAAAGAGGAACCCTCTCATTTGGACATCTGTACTACAGATGATCTCTTTTTTCTTTGTTGAAACTCCACATCCAATTACAACAACCCCATCTTCACTAAGTCTAGTTCTTTCATTGATAATCTCATTAACAACATCACCAACTCCTATTCCATCAATCATCACATCGCTTACATCAACTTTACCGTCGATATCATAATCGACATTGACTCCTTTTTCGGTGATAGATAATGATTGTCCATTATCTAAAAGGAAGATGTTACTATGAGATAGACCAATATTCATGTCGAAAGCTACTTGAGCATTCGCAAGTAAATCTACGTAATATCCTTTTATTGGCAGATAATATTTAGGTTTGAGTAATGATAAAAGCATACTGAGATCTTCTTGATAAGCGTGCATCTTATGTATCATTTTGGCGTTGATGTATTTAACTTTACATCCAGATTTATATAAATCATCGACAACAGCTGTCGCAATGACTTCAGTTGAATCAGTTGGAGGGCTTGCAACGATGAATGTATCATCATTTTGAAGATATATTTGTTTATTTTCATTTTCCCTTTTAGTTAATAAAAATATCTTTTCATAAATTTTTGATCCTTCATCTGCCATCAATATAACTAAATTTTGTTCTTTCACTCTTAAAACATCATCGGTTGAAATAATATTTTTGGATCCATAGAAATATTCTGGTGCTAAAGAATAAATTTTGCTTATTTCATTGTCATATAGATACACTTTCTTATTGAATTGTTTACATACATTGAAGGCTTCTTTAATTCGATATAAATTATCACTGCTTAATGCGATAAATATTCTACCAGTTGCTTCTTCAAAATATTTTTCTAAGAAACCTGTTAATTTATGTCCAGGTGCACAGTATCCACTAAATTTTGCATTGACCGATTCAGATAACAGAATCAATGTAGGATGTTCAGCGATTTTACCTAATGTATTTAAGTCGAGTTTAAAATAATCAGCGTTGGCATATTCAATAATAAAATCTCCAGAATACACAATATTTCCTAATTGAGTTCTAATCGATAAACCAAAAGTATTAGGAACAGATGCACAAGTAGAGAATAAATCTACTACGTGATTATTTATTGTTATAGTAGAAGGTAAATCAACGATTCTAAATTTATAATCATTATTTTGTTGATAATGCATTGAAAAATCGATGAGTATCCTTTTTGTGACTCCTGTACAATAAATTGGAGCAGGTACTTCTTTATAAATATATGGTATCGCACCAAAAGAACTCTTTTTACCTTTTGGAATAATATATCCTTTAACTTTATGTTTATTTTGAATCAGATAAGAAAAATTTGAAATTATAAAATCGATTCCTGGAGTATTTTTAGTTGGATATCTAATCCCTCCTCCAATAACTAGAATGTCATCATTAATTTCAATACAATACAGATCTCGACCATCTTCATCAAGACCACCTAATGCTAAAATTTTAATTTTTTCCATATGTTAATATTTCCTTTTCAAAATGTATTATCCAAAAATATTTCGTAGTTCTGAATTTCTTCAAGTCGTGCTTATATTCTACATTATATTTTTTAAAATTTGAATATAAATAATTCAAAAGTTTTTATCGCTTATTTTTGTAAAATTCCTTGCAAAACCTACTTTTTTATAAAGATAATTTTGATAATTCATTGTCTTCAATGTCATATAATTTAAATATTTTTTTATCAAAATCTAAAATAATATAGGTTTTTTCTTTATTCACTTTTGGTAAAGTTATACTGCCAGGATTAATAATGAAATAACCGTTTTTCTTTTCAAGTTGATAAACATGGGTATGACCATAACAGAATATGTCATTTTCTTTCAAATCAAAATCATCGTCCATATATAGATCTCCATGTGTTAATACAAATCTATATCCATTAATATTTAATATTTTTTTATCGTAAAATTTTTTATTTAACACAAATTCATCGACTCTTGAATCACAATTTCCTCTGATAACAACGAGTTTATCATTAATCTCGTTTAAAAACTTATAAACATCAATTGGATAATAATCACTTGGAGGGACATTTCTTGCTCCACTATACCCTACATCACCAAGTAAAATAACCTTTTTGAAGTTATATTTTTTTTCTAAATCTATTATTTTTTTAGCTCCATAACTAGAGCCATGAATATCGCTAACAAATAATATTTTCATTATTAATCTTTTTTAAATAATTTAGAAAATAAGCCACTTTTTTCTTCTTTTTCCTTGCTAATATCATCTTTTTTTGAAGAATCAGCTAAAAAATCTTTCAATGATGTAGAAGAATTGGTTGAATTATCATCATTAGAATTAGAGAATTCTCTTCTATTTGTTTTATTTGATTTATAACCATAAGATGAATAACCACCTTTTTTTGAACTGGAGTTATTGTGCTTTTTAGAAGTGTTTCCTTTTTTAGTATTAGTATTCATATCTACATCAAAATCACCATTTAAAATAGCCTTTCTTGATACTTCTATTCTTCCTCTTTCATCAATGGCAATAATTTTAACTTTTATAGAATCACCAAGTTTAACAATATCATTTGGATCTTTAATAAATGCGTTATCAAGATTTCTTATCCAACAGACGCCTTCTTTGTTTCCATATAAATGTACAAATACACCGTTGCTTTCAATTCGATCGACAATACCATCATAGATCTCTCCGATTTGAGGTTCCCTTACAATATCGTTAATCATATTTATAGCTTTATTGATAGCTTCTCTATCCATATGATAAACACTAACTAAACCTTCATCAGAAATATCGATTCTAACATCATCACATTTTTCAATGATATCGTTGATAACTTTTCCTCCTGTTCCAATAACATCTTTAACCTTTTCTTTTGGAATTTGAATTGTTCCATATTTTGGAGCATATGGAGATAATTCATCACGAGGTTTGCTGATTGCTTTTTCCATCACTTTTCTTATTTCAGTTCTTGCAACATTTGCCTGTTTTAAGGCTTCAAATAAAATTTCTTCAGTGACACCTTTTATCTTAATATCCATTTGTAGAGCAGTGATACCATTTGCTGTACCTGCAACCTTAAAATCCATATCACCAAAATGATCCTCTAACCCTTGAATATCAGTTAATATCGTATAAGGATGCTTTCCATCAAGAGGCCCACTTGTGATTAAACCCATCGCTATTCCACTTACTATTCCTTTAATTGGAACACCAGCATCCATTAGTGCCATACAAGAAGCACAGATCGATGCTTGAGAAGATGAACCATTAGATTCGACAACTTCTGCTACACATCTAATGGTGTAAGGGAATTCTTCTTCACTAGGTAGTACGTAAGCAAGTGCTCTTTCTCCAAGTGCACCATGGCCGATCTCTCTTCTTCCTGGACTTCCTGTTCTTCCAATTTCACCAACACTAAATGGAGGGAAGTTGTAATGATGTAACCAGCGTTTTGAATCCTCTGGAGATAAATTTTCTAATATTTGTTCATCATCTTTCACACCAAGTGTGCAAGTAGATATGACTTGAGTTTGACCCCTTGTAAACATCGCACTTCCATGAACTCGAGGAAGCAATGCAACTTGAGCATCAAGAGGACGAATCTCATCTATTTTTCTTCCATCTGGTCTAACTTTTTCTTCAGTGATCAGACGTCTAACCTCATCTGCTACCATCTGTTCTAAGATGTCGTTGACCATCATGATGGTCATCTTAGACTCTTTTTCATTAGCATATGTTTTTGATTCATAATCATCTAATATTTCTTTTTTAAGTGCATCGATAGCATCTTGTCTTTTTAATTTATCAACAATAGAAATCGATTTAACCATCTGTTTATGAATTCGTTTATAAATATCATCTTTAATCGCTTTATCTGGTTCATAAAGAGATACTTCACGTTTTGCTTTACCAACTTTTTTAATGATAGTTTGTTCAAACTTACATAGTTCTTTAATTGCTTGATGTCCAAACATGATTGCTTCAAGAACTTCTTTTTCACTTAATTCTTGAGCACCACATTCGACCATGTTGACAGCTTCAATTGTTCCAGCAACTGCAAGGTTTAAATCACTTATTTTTCTTTCTTCAACAGTTGGATTAATTACAAGTTTTCCATTGACTCTACCAACATATACTCCAGCAATTGGTCCATCAAATGGGATGTCACTTATTCCAAGGGCTAAAGATGCTCCAAACATTGCAGTCATTTCAGGAGTTGCATCTAGTTCACAAGACATGACAGTATTGATGACTTGTACTTCATTTCTAAAACCTTCTGAAAACATTGGTCTTAATGTTCTATCAATAAGTCTTGCACTTAATGTACCATGTTCACCTGGTCTTCCTTCTCTTCTTAAAAATCCTCCTGGTATTCTTCCAAGAGCGTATTGTTTTTCTTCATAAGTTACAGTTAAAGGAAAAAAGTCACCATCTTTTGGTTCATCACTACAACAGGCAGTTGATAAGACAACAGTATCATTTAATCTAACAAGCACAGCACCATCAGCTTGTTTTGCAATCTCGCCTGTCTCTACAATTAATTTCTTTCCATAAAATTCAGTTTCAAATACGTGTTTCATTCATATGTTCCTTTTAAAATGTCGTCTTAATTATATCTTTTGATAAGATGAAATACTACTAAAATAAATATAGATTAAATAGACTTTATACGATAATTTAATCTACAAATTGAGCATCGTATAGTTCTTTATAAAAACCTTCATTTTTAAGCAATGTTTTATGGTTTCCTTGTTCCACTATCACCCCATCTTTGAGAACTAAAATTAGATCAGATTTTTTAATAGTAGATAATCTATGTGCTATCACAATTGATGTTTTATCTTTCATCAATTTATTAAAAGCATCGACAATCTTCACTTCACTTCTTGAATCAATATTAGATGTCGCCTCATCTAATATAACAATTTCAGGATTTAATAACATCAATCTAGTTAATGAAATGAGTTGTCTTTCACCTTCACTAAGGCCAGAATCATTTTTAATAATAGTGTTAAATCCATCTGGTAGATGACTTATAAAATCATATGATTGTGTTTTCTTAGCTGCTTCAACTACTTCATCAAATGTTGCATCATCTTTACAAAATGCAATATTATCATACACTGTTCCTTCAAAGATCCAACTATCTTGAAGAACTAAACCAAATTTTTCTCTTAATGATTTTTTAGAGTATTTTTTTACGTCTTCTCCATTTATCAATATCTTTCCAAAATTCACATCATAGAATCTAAGCAATAGATTAATTAATGTTGATTTACCTGAACCTGTAGGTCCTACAATTGCTACTTTTAAACCTTTCTTGATGCTTAAATTTAAGTTATTGATAACAACATCTTTGTTGTCATATGAGAAAATAATATTTGAAAAATCTATACCTTCTACAGGATTTTTAAGTGAAACTAGCGACTTTTCTACATATTCTTCAGCATTTAATAAATTATTAATTCTATCTAAAGATTGATAACCTTGTTGAATTTGAGAGATCGTAGAAGACATCTCATTGAATGGTTTTGCAAATTCGTTTGCATATTGTAAGAATGTAGTTAAAACACCAATCGTACAAGTTGCACCTAGTAATTGAAATGTTGGATAAGAATATATACATAATATTGCTCCACATAACCCAACAACTGCATAAACTATATGGTTAATTAATCTCATAGATGGATTAGTAAATGAAGAATATAATTGAGCTTTTTGTCCTGCTACATAATAGTCATGATTCTCTTTTTTAAAAACCTCAAAAGCCTCATTTTCGTAATTAAAAGACTGCAAAAGTCCAATATTATTAAAGTTTTCTACAACTACTCCACTCACTTCTCCTTGCATTTTAACTTGTTTTTTGAAGTGCTTATTTGATTTTCTTGCTACAAATAATGAGATAAAAAAACTGAATGGACATAACATTAAGACAACAAGAGCAAGCATCCAGTTGATGTAGAACATGAAGATAATCGTTATAAATATTGTTAAGAATCCTTCAAGAAATTGTCTTAAAAAACTTCCTAAAGCAAAGGTGACACTATCGGTATCATTAATTAGAACAGATAATATATCACCTTGAAAATGTGTATCAATATAACTTAAAGGTAATCTATTAACCTTCTTAAAACAATCATCTTTTATGTTTTTTGATATTTGTTCAACTGTAAGATTACATAAGATATCAAAGAAGTATGTAAAAATTGCCCCAATTATCACCAAGAAAAGGATTGCAAAAATGGAGAGTAGGACTGAAGTATACTCTATTTGTTCTCCATCAATAAATGTATCAAACATGTCAATACACATACCAATAAGATGAGGAATAAGAGCAGAACATAATGCACAGACAAGAGCAAAAAGAATAACTACGAATAGTCTCTTTTTCATCTTTGACAAATAAACTTTAAGAATATTTAAATTATTTGTCATAATTCTAACTCCTGCATCTGTGTCTCATATAATTCTTTATATGTTGAACAACGACTTAACAATTCATCACTTGTTCCACTATCAATAATTGTTCCATTCTCCAATACATAAATAACATCGACATCTAAAACAGAAGAGACCTTTTGAGAAATTATGATACTTGTTATCCCTTTCATCTCATGGATATGGTTTTTAATGTCTCTTCCAGTTATAGTATCTAAAGAACTTGTCGAATCATCAAAGATCAAAACTTCTGGTTTTTTACAGATTGCTCTTGCAATACATAGTCTTTGTTTTTGCCCACCAGAAAAATTCTTTCCATCCTCTTCCACCTCATGATCTAAAAAGTTTTCATAATGTTGAACAAATTCATAGGCATCAGAAAATTTCAGTGCATCGATTGCTTCTTCTTTTGTCAAATCTTGTTTACCAATTCTTAAATTGGACATGATCGTTCCTTTAAATAACACACTTTTTTGAGGAACGAGTCCAACCTCATCTCTTAATGCTTTTAAATTATAGAGATTAATATTTTTACCTTTATATTTAAGCTCACCTTTTGTTGAATCTAATGATCGATAGAACAATTTAATTAATGTAGATTTACCAGATCCTGTCAATCCAATTATTCCAACACTTTGACCTTTATATACTTTTAAATTGATGTCATGAATCGTATCTACGTTACTATCTCCATATCTAAAAGAAACATCTTTAAAATCAAATAAGATACTTCCAACTTTCATATCTTTATTTATATAGTCTCCATCTACTTTCTCTTTACCTTTGGTATTTAAGATGTTATTAATTCTTTTATTTGACGCACTTGCTTTAGTAAATATGACAATCAAATTACATAAGACAACAAGTGCAAGTAATATTTGGTTTAAATACGATATCAATGCAACTAAATCACCAGTACTGATGAAAGTTAAATTATTATCTATAAAAATAAAGTTAGTTGAAAAATAAACGACCAACATAATAGCTAGATTAATAATTAAGAATGTAAACGGATTAATGATTGCATTTAAAAAGATATGTTTTTTAGATTCTTTAAAATATCCTTCAGTTGCTTCTTCAAAATTCTTAATAACTTTCTTTTCTTTATTTGATCCTTTAATAATTCTCATTCCAATTAAAGCATCTTCACTAATTTGAGTAAT
>CAZJPX010000008.1:0-19146 GCA_964548325.1 uncultured Staphylococcaceae bacterium | reverse complement strand
ATGAGAAAGATGATTCTTGCTGATACTGTTGAAGAAAGAGAAAAAGCATTAGCCGAACTTCTTCCATATCAAAGAGATGACTTCTATGAATTATATCTATCAATGAAGGATTTAGAAGAAATTAACGTTAACGTTCGTCTGCTTGATCCACCTCTTCATGAATTCTTACCTCAAGAAGAAGATAAGATTAAAGAATTAGCTGAAGCACTTGGAAAAACAGTTAGCGAAATTAAAGAAAGAATTAACGTTCTTCATGAGTTCAATCCAATGATGGGCCATAGAGGATGTAGATTAGATGTCACCTACCCAGAAATTGGTAAAATGCAAACTCGTGCAATCATCGAAGCAGCTATCAAAGCAAGCAAAAAATTAAAAAGAGAAATCGAACCAGAAATTATGATTCCTTTAACTCTTGATGTTAAAGAATTTAGATTTGTTAAAAAGATTGTTGTTGATGAAGCTGAGAAAGTATTAAAAGAAAATAAATTTAGTATGAAGTATCACGTTGGAACAATGATAGAAATTCCACGTGCCGCTATTTTATCAAAAGATATTGCACCTGAAGCAGAATTCTATAGCTTTGGAACAAATGATTTAACTCAAATGACATTTGGTTTTTCAAGAGATGATGCTTCAAAATTCTTAGATTCATATTACAAAAATAAAATCTTAGAAGATGATCCATTCCAACATGTTGATCAAAAAGGTGTTGGTACATTAATTTATACAGCTGTCAAATATGGTAAAGAGGCAAATAAAAAATTAATGTGTGGTGTTTGTGGTGAACACGGTGGAGATCCTCAATCAATTGAGTTCTTCCATAGAGTTGGATTAGACTATGTCTCTTGCTCTCCATTTAGAGTTCCAATTGCAAGACTTGCTGCTGCACAAGCCGCCATTAAACATAAAAACAAAGCAAAATAAAACTTTCTTTTAAAAATTTATAAATTACTAGAAGTCGAGCGTATATCACAAACTACTCTTTTGGTAAATCTAATTTTCTACCAAGACTTATCTTAGTTAGCTCGACTTCTAGATTTTTATTTGCGAAATATTTTTTTGCTCTTTTTGCTTTATCTAAACTTGTGGTTAGAGCAAAAACAGTGCTTCCTGATCCAGTCATTAAGACAAAACTAAATCTTAGTAGTTCTAGTTCTTTTTTTATGTCTTGTATTTGAGGCAACATCTTAATAGATGTAGGCTCTAAATCATTATATGTGTTAGGTCTAATATCTTTTAAAGATTTGTTTGAGAGAAGATCTTTTAAGAAGATGCTTATCTCTGGTTTATTAGTGTCAGCTGTTGTTTCTGTTTCTTTATCATATTCATCAAATACTGCCTTAGTTGATAAGCCTTTTAATGGTTTAACCAATAAACAGAAATATTGTTTTTTCAAATTAAATTCTTCGATGATTTCTCCTCGATTTTTAACAACCGCAGGTTTAGAACAAATCGCCCACGGAACATCACTTCCTACCTTAAGAGCTAATTCTTTTAGTTCTTTTATTGATGTTTTTATATCTAGTAAATCAACAATTCCTAGAAGTGTAGCAGCAGCATCTACACTACCTCCACCAAGCCCTGCATCACAAAATAAATTTTTATGAATTAATATATTAAATCTTTGTTTAAATTTCCGTTTTTCTCTTGCTACGTCGATTGCTTTTTTACATAAATTATATCTATTGTATCTAAGTACAAGGTCTTCGCATGTAACAAAATCATCTGTTGAATTATTCATATTTATGGATACAACATCATGTAGCTCAATAGGTAAAAATATAGATTCGATATTGTGATATCCATCATCCCTTTTGTTAACAACTTTTAAAAACAAATTTATCTTACCGTAAGCCTTAATTAACATATCTGCATCAATATTATAATTCTTTGTTTATTGTATACAATAAAAGTTTTAATTATTTTGTTCTAATATTTTTTTAACCAAACAAACAAATCTATCAGTAGAAATTTCTTCAGGTCTTTTGTTTAAAGGAATATTTAATTCATTTAATATACTTTCTGTTTGTGTATTATTTTTTAAATAATTGTTTAAATTGTTATATATAGTTTTTCTACGATTTAAAAATAAAATCTTAGTTATTTTTAATAAATCTCTTGCAAAAAATTTGTTTCTTTCCAGTTTATTCTTTAAGGAGAATATTATTGAATCAACTGTAGGAACTGGAAAGAAACAATTTTTATTTACCTTTTTAATCGCTTTAGTTTCAAACAAATAATCTAAGCATATATTTAAAGATCCATAGTCTTTTCCACTCTTTTTTATGAATCGTTGATATGCTTCTTCTTGAACCATTAAAATAGCTAACTCTAGGTTATCAAACTTTCTTATGATGTATTCAATTATTTCTGTAGTGATGTAGTAGGGAAGATTTCCAACAATTTTGTTTTGATAACAATTATCAAATTTAAGAATATCACTCTTAATTATGTTTACTTTTTTTGTATCTAATGTTTTATTTAGAAACTCAACAAATTTTAAATCATATTCAACAACAGTATAATCATTTGTTAAGCCTGTCAACTCTTCTGATAGTTGGCCTAGACCTCCTCCAATTTCTAATAATTTATCTTCTGAAGTTAACTCTAAGCTATTACAAATAATAGAAATAGTTTGTTTATCAATTAAAAAGTTTTGTCCTAACTCCTTTTTAGGATGCGAATTTTCTATTTTAAAATATTCTTTTAATTCACTTGTTGTTAACATTCTTTACTGCTTCCTCTAATTGTTTTCTATCAATCCCAAGAAGATTAAGTTTATTTAATAATTTTTTATTATTAGAATACCCAATTCTTAAATAGTCACATAGTTTTTCTCTAAGCAATTTAGAGTCTTCTTTTCCATTTAAATTTAAATCATATAGATCTCTTATTGTTAGACTATTATCTATCTTTTTATGTTCATATATTTTAAGTTTTGATAGGGCCAAAAGTATTTCTTCTTTTGTGGATTCAGCTACTCCAACTTTATTATTTTTTATTGCGTTTTCTTTTGTTATATAAGCGTTATAACAACCTTCAATGTTATCATTAATTTTCTTTCTAATTTGATTTCCAGGAAAATCTGGATCGGTCAATATTATTAAATTATTATGCTCTTTTGCTTTTGTTAAATATTCAATATCTGCATCAGAAATAGCAGTTCCATTTACTTGATAAAAATTAGCATCTATAAACGAAGATAAAAATGCAATATCGGTTTTTCCTTCAACAATAATTATCGAATTTATCTTAGTTTTCATTATCAAATCTTTTCACGTGAAAAATAGAAATTGAATTTTCAAAAGTTATTTTTTCAAGTTGATTTTGCGGGATATTTTTTAATTCTGCAGCATATTTTACAACATCATAAATATACTCTGGTTTGTTTCTTTTTCCTCTATATGGAATAGGTGCTAAGTATGGTGCATCGGTTTCAAAAACAATATCTTTTAAATCCAATCCTAACAATACTCTTTTAGTTTCTTTTGCGTTTTGAAAAGTGAGAACTCCACCTAATGCAATTTTATATCCTAGCTTAACAAACTCTTTAGCCATCTCTAAAGATCCAGAGTAACAATGCATTACTCCTTTCTTATTAGCAGTATGTTTTTTTAATATATCATATGCATCTTGATATGCGTCGCGTACATGCAAAGAAAGAGGTAGATTTAATTCGTTTGCTAGTTCAATTTGTTTAATAAAAAACTCTTTTTGAATCTCTTTGATTTTATCTTCTTTTTCCCAATAATAATCTAATCCTATTTCTCCGATACAAATTGTCTTTTTAGATGATAGTGCAAGTTTTTTTAATTCATTAAGAGTGTCTTTGTTATATTGTTTCCGTTCGGTTGGTATTAATCCAACACTTGCATACACAAAAGGATATTTCTCAGCAATCGAAATTGCTTTCTTACTGCTTTCAATATCGAATCCAATGCAAAGAAAAAATTCCACGCCCTTATTTCTAGCATTGTTGATTAATTCATCTAGGTTATTATCATACTCTTCAGAATTTAAATGTATATGTGTATCAAAAATCATAATTATTTACCTACACAAAATCTTTTAAAGATTTCACTTGCAATATCAAAATCACAATCTTCACCAGTTAATGATAACACTTTTAAATATATATCTTTAATACTAAAAGCGATAATATCAACTGGTTTGTTTTCTTTTATATCATTGAGTACTGTTTTTATATTTTCATTAATTTGTTGGAGAATTCCTAATTCTCTTGCACTATTTATTGTTGGACTTTGATATATTTTTTTATCGATTTTAAATTGTTTATAAATTTCATTTTTTAGAATTTTTATATCATCATTAATAGCGGAGAAATAAAATAATCCTTTTTTCTTTTCTTTACCATCAATCAAATCATCTTTGTTATAAACAATTAAATGTTTTTTATTTTTAATTAAATTTAGTACTTCGTTGTCCTCTTTAGAGATGTCAGAGGAATCTAATATAAATACAACTAAATCTGCATCATCTATTTTTTGTTTAGATTTCAATATTCCAATCTCTTCAATTTCATTATCTGATTCTCTAATACCTGCAGTATCAAATAAATTAATCAATAAGCCTTTTATATTAGTTTTTCCTTCAACAACATCTCTTGTCGTTCCTTTTATAGAAGAAACTATTGCTTTATCTTCATCAATTAATTTATTTAATATTGTAGATTTACCAACATTTGGTTTGCCAATAAGTGCGACGTTAACACCTTGTTTTATAACTCTTCCTTGCTCACCGTTTTTGATTAAATTTTCGATATATCTATAATTTTTTTTACATGTCTCAATTATTTTTTTGTTATTTACTTCCTCTATATCTTTATATTCAGGATAATCGATATTAACTTCTATGTTTGATAGAAGATTAGCAAAATCGTTTTTAATTGATTCAATCAATTTACTTGATTCACCTTTTAAAGACAATAAAGAAATGTTTTTACTTTCTTTAGTTTCTGCATTTATTAAATCATTAATTGATTCTGCTTGTATGAGATCTAACTTTTTATTTAAATAAGCTCTAAAAGAAAACTCTCCGTTTTTTGCTAAGCTTGCTCCACATTTTAAAGCTAGTTTAATTATCTCATCAAAAATTACTGGAGAGCCATGACTTATTATTTCAACACTGTTTTCACCAGTATAAGAAAAAGGTTCTCTATACACTAATAAAACTACTTCATCAATTGTTTCATTTTCCTCTTTATTTATTACAAAGCCATGCAAAATTTTATTTTTTTCGTTTTTAATTTTGATTTGTTTTGAAAACATTTTATTTACAATATCAAAACAATCAGATCCGCTTAATCGAATAATTCCAAGAGCGCTTTTTATCGGTGGTGTTGCTAAAGCAACAATAGTGTTTAACATTTCTATTCTTTAGCTGTTGTTTCTAAATTTTGTTCTTCAGCTACATTTTCTCCAACAACAGGTTCATTATTAGCTACATTCTTTTGATTTTTAGGTTTTCTGTTTCTATTAAAATTTTTCTTTTTATTTTTTGGTGGATAATAGTCAGCTGGTCCATCATATTTAATTACTACTGATCTTTCTTTTCCATCACCAGCAGATTCGGTTTTAATATATTTCCAATTGGTTAATGCACCATGTACTTTCTTTCTTTCATCTGGAGTCATTGGATCTAATTTAGCATCGATATGAGATTCTAAAACTTTCTTTGCAACACGTTTTGCAAGAGAAACAACTTTTATGTACTTCTTATTTTTATATTCTGAAATATCTAATAGTATCTTAAATTTAAGATGAAACTTATTATTAACTGCAATTTTAACAAGCTCGTTAAGTGATCTTAATGTCTCACCATTTCTACCAATAAGTAAAGGATTATGGTCGGTTTCAATTAATATTTTAATTAAACCATTTTTAACAATAGGTTTAGTAGAAACTTCTAATCCGACAGCTTTACATATTTCTTGAATATATTTTTCTGTGAACTCAACTACATCTTCAATTTCCAATACTGCAATAGAGCAACTTTTACCTAAACCTAAAATTCCTTTCTTTTCGTTTTCTACTGTATACATTAAATCTTCTTCAGTACAGTTTAATTCTTTGCATGCTTTTTCAATGCATTCTTCTTTTGTTTTTCCTTCAAAATATTTCATATCTTTTACCTCACTTTTAATCGTCACTTAATTTAGAAGACATTTTTAAGCTAACAAAATGTAGAGCAGTAGTTTGAATCATAGAGAATATAGCTCCACATAACCAATATACGCCCATTGCACTAGGTAGTGTAAAGCCCATTATGATAATAAATATAGTCATACCAATTTGTACATATTTCATTGTTTTTTGTTGTTTGTCTTGAGCTTGTACATTTCCTAATTTTTGTATCTTTTTAAGTCTTAGCTTATGTAAGATATTTGGTAATATCATTGCTCCAATTTGAGCAGCAGACATCAATAAGATTAGCACAAGCGCTGTCCACCATCCTGGAAGAGCAGGCCATCCACTAACATTTGTTAATGTTCCCCAAATAGTGTCTGATAAAACTAAACCTAAAAAAGAATCTCGAGAAAGTGATGCTGAACCTTGCATTGCATTCCATACACAGATGAATAAAGGGAATTGAATTACTAAAGTTATAAACATCGACAAGAATGGATGTATTTTATATTTCTTATATAGTGCCATCTGTGCTTCAGCATATCTTCTTTTCTCATAGTCATTTGAATCATAGTTTGGATATTTTTGCTGAAGTTTAGCAATTTCTGGTTGTAAAGTTTGCATTTTTTGTTGCGATAACGTCGCAGGGAATGTAATGGCCATAAACAAGAATCTAACAATAAATGTAACAAGTATAACGGCAAGTATTTGACCAGATCCACCCATTCCAAATGCGTGAGAAAAACTTTCAAGCATTGTAGAGATCGGATAAACAAGTAGACCCTCAAAGAAACCATGCTCTGAGAAAGCATGTCTCCATCCAGACCAATAATTACTTGCTTTTGCAGAAATTCTTACAGTATTAGTTAAAGGATCGCTACCTAAATGTCCATAAAATCCATCTTCAATAGTTATACAAGTCTTTAATGATGAAACATATGTTTCCATCGTTGTTTGATATTGACTGAAGTATGATGCTGTCATAACTTGATCAAAACCAATTATATCTGCTATCTCTTCGTTCCATGCTTCAAGTTGAGCATAGGCATCAAAATCTTCATCATCAATTGTTAAACTAGTTCCTAATAATGACGAGTTGTCAAATTTTAAATAACCAAGAGTTGTACTTAGTGAATAGTTTCTTCCATATCCAGATGCGCTTGCTTGAGTTGCAGTTCTTGTTGGATTACCATATCCATCATCTTCACCAAGAAGTGCATCTAGTTTTTCATCGGTTGGATCTTCTAAATAATCAAGATAATCATCATATGTATAACCATAGATGTCTTTAAATGTGATATTTTCTTGTGTTAAATTAGAATCTTCTAACCAATCATAGCCACAGCTAACACTATTAGAAATCATCTTTTCCAAGGTTAATTTATCAAGTTCTTCAAAAAAACTATAGCCAGGGGTGATTATTCCACTAGAAATGCAAGTATTCATTACAGAAGCAGTGAAACTATTTAAACCAATTGTGATATATGTTCTTTCAGTAGTTGATGTTCCACTATCGCTAGTAACTGAATAATCAACATAAACGTTATTAGGAACAAGGTAGACAAGATTGTCGTTATATTTTTTGATTATGTATTCTAAATATGTATCTTCATCATCACTGATAGTTCTTAAGGTCTTTTCTCCATAAGTATCATCATAGACATAGATTTGAAGATCATCGAAGGTGATGGTTGTACCACTTTCTTGTATTACATCGAGCTCATTAATTGAATCAACTATATAGTCCTTTGCATCATCTGCATTTTCGAAATATGTTGTGTTTATTGGGTCATAACCATACCTATAGTGAGATATATCTTCAGTAGTACAAAAAGAGTTACAGGATGTGAGTAGTAACCCTGTCATCAATATAATACCTATTCCTAAACTAACTTTAGTTGATTTTTTCATTAAATGCTCCCAATAATATTTTTTTAAGAAGAGTAGTTAAACTTTTTTGATATCTTTCAAATTCGTTAATGTCGTAGTTTTTTGTTATTGTTATAACAAAGTCGTACTCTTCATCAAATTTTAACACTTTAGTAACTATTTCTCTTACTTGTCTTTTAATTTTATTTCTAACTACAGCATTTCCATGTTTTTTTGTGATTAATATACCAACTCGTGCTTCATCTAATCTTTTTGTGTAATAATAAACTTTAAAATCGCTGTTTCTTCTAAATTGCTTTTTTGAAATAATTTCTTGAAATTCAAAATATTTTTTTATGACATTCTTTTTCTTCATTAGTCACTAACAGTTAATACTTTTCTTCCTTTTGCTCTCCTAGCAGCTAAAACTCTTCTTCCATTAGCAGTGGACATTCTTGCTCTAAAGCCGTGTGTTCTTAGTCTATGGATATTGCTTGGTTGATATGTTCTTTTCATGTCCTTCCACCTCCTACTCTTTTTAAAACAAATAACGTGGGTATATTTTAAATAAAATATACCCCTCTAGTCAATGTAAAATACGTGTTAGAGTAAACAAAACTTATAAACACTTATGTAGAAAACATTGTTTTTCATATGTTTAAAAATGGTAAAACACACGAGAAATTATATTAAATACTTTGTTGAAACTTACTTATCTTTGTGGAAAATTTATACACATTTTCCACATCATTCCACATGTGGAAAAGTTTTCCACATTTTTTCCACATTTAAATTTTGTCTAAAAATATGTTTCTTCGATTATATCGATTTTATCGGTATTTTTTTATGTGGAAAACTCAAAATTACTTATTTTTAATGCTTTAAATATTTCAACATTATGATAAAATCTTAGCAATATGGAATTAAGTTCATTAAATGCTCAACAACAACTATGGGATCGTGTTTTAAATAACATTAAATCGCAGTTCACCAATGCGAATTATTTTAATTTGATTTTTAAAGATACATATATTTACACGGTTTCAGAAGGTGTGATTCTTGTTGCATGCAATAATGCCGTCTCTTATGCTGAATTAAATAAGTATTCGGATCGTATTGAAGAGATTATTCAAGAGATGAGCGGAACTAATTTTTCAGTCCAATTTTTAACTAAAAACACTATAAATAGTTCAAAAAATAAGAAAGAATTGTTGTCAAGTGCCACTACACCAGTGTTTTTTAAAGATAGTAAGTTGGAACCATCTTTCACTTTTGAGAATTTTGTTGTTGGTTTATCAAACGAAGATGCACAAAAAGCTGCTCTTGCTGTTTCTGAAAACCCTGGTGCTTTATATAACCCTTTATTTATATATGGTGATGCTGGATTAGGAAAAACACATTTATTGAATGCTATAGGCAATCATTTAAAAGAAAAATCTTTTTCAACTAGAGTCTTATGTGTAGGGTCTCAAAATTTCTTACAAGAATATGTTACATTTACAAAAGATTCTAAAAAAAGTGAAGATTTGCAAACTTTTTTAAAAAATTATGATGTTTTATTGATAGATGATATTCAAATGCTAAATGATAAAAAGAAAACTTTAGAGTTCTTTTTTGATATTTTTCAATATTTTATTCAAAACGATAAACAGATTGTTTTAACAAGTGATCGCCCACCTAGTGATTTAGAAGGTATCGATAATCGTCTTATTTCAAGGTTTATGGATGGTCTTACAATGCAAATCACAAAGCCTGATTTAGATATGGTTATAACTATCCTAAAAAAGAAAATTGAATTTAATAACTTTAATGTTAGTGATTTTGATGAGGATGCAATTTTATATATAGCTCAGAATTTCCAAACAAATGTTCGTGAATTAAATGGTGCATTTACTCGTGTTATGTTTTATAACAATTTACATCCTACCGATCATTTTACGCTTCAAGCTGTCCAAGATATCTTGGGTGATCTTGCGTCTAAAGCACTTGCTCCACGAGGAGCTTTAACAGAAACAAGGATACTATCTGCTGTTGCTAATTATTACGGAATTAGTTCAAAACAAATCTCTGGTACATTTAGGAATCAAAAATTCGTTGTTCCAAGACACATCGCAATTTATTTAATTAGAGATATGTTAGGTACTCCTTATAAAAAAATTGGTCAATTATTCTCAAATAGAGACCACTCAACAATCATCTCATCAATTAAAAAAGTTGAAGATGCGTTGAAAACTGATACAGATTATCAACAAGTAGTAAATGACCTAAAACAACGATTAAAAGGACAAAAATAGTTGATTAAACATATCAATCCACACTATCAACAACTATAATAATTATTAGTAAATAAAAAGGAGATAATAAAAATATGAAATTCACAATTCAAACACAAGAATTCTTAAAAGGATTAACCATCGCTTATAAAGCTTTATCTAAAACAAATATAATTTCTCCAATTTATTCTACTTTTAAATTAGAAGTTGGTGAAAATAGATTATATATAACAGGATCAAATGGAGATTTATCAATATTAACAATTATTCCTTTTTTTAAGAAAGATAAACAAGTAGTACGTGATGTTGTAAAAGGAGGGGTTTTAGTTAAAGCTGAAAAATTATTTAGAATTATTTCTAATATTGAAGATACAGAAGTTACTTTTAAAGTCTTAGTAGATAAAATTGTTGAAATATCAACCAAAGCTTCTTTATACACTCTCAATTCAATTGATGTTGGTGAATATCCAAACAAAGATTTTTCACTCACAGGAACACTTGTAAAACTTAAAGGAAAAATGTTTGTTGAAGCTGTCAATCAAGTTTCTTTTTGTGTATCTACTAAACAAACAAGTATTTCAAGAGCAGTTTTAACAGGTGTTAATTTAGAATCTGATACAAACAATATTATTTTTACAGCAACGGATGGTGCACGTCTTGCACAAACAAATTTATCTTCTTCATCTAAGGAAGCATTTAATATAACGGTTCCTGTTAAAACAATCAACGACGCTGCTAGTATTGTTGATGAAGATGATGATGTTGAAATTTATGTAGATGCTAAAAGAATATGTTTCAAATTAGAAAATACTGTTATCATATCTTCTTTAATTGATGGTAGTTATCCTAACACTACTAATATTATTCCAAAGACTTTTGGTTATAGTTTAGAAGTTAATTCTAATGATTTTTTAAATGTTTTAAATCGTGTTACTGCGATCTCTGATGAAACAGATGCTCCAGTTCAATTAGAATTAGATCCTTGGAAGGTAGTTGTATCTTCTAAAGCTAATATCCAAGATTCAAATACTCCATTTGCTAAAGAAGAATTATCTACTTTTAAGTTTACTGGTGAAAAGTTAAAGATGACTTTTAATTCTACTTTTGTCAAATCTGCAATTAGAGCTCTTAAATCTAAAGAAGTAACTTTAAATTTTGTTGGCGAAATGAAGCCGTTTACAGTGGCTATAAAAGACGATAATTCTATTGTTCAACTCATAACACCTTTAAGAAGTTTTTAAGGCTCTAAAGGCCTTTAAAACGTAAAAGTTCTACTTTTAATGCTTTACCCTTTAATATATAATATTAAAGGGTATTTTTTAATTCTATGAAAGCATATGAGAAAGTAAAAATAACAACAGAGTTCATTACCCTTGGACAATTTCTTAAATTTAAAGGAATTATTTCAAACGGATCTGATGCTAAAACATATGTATGTAAAAATGAAATATTAGTGAATGGAGAGTTGTGTACTCAAAGAGGAAAAAAGTTATTCCCATCTACTAAAATAGAAATAAATAATACCGCGTTCTTTGAAATTTTAGATGATAGTAAAAAAGATTGAATTGATAAATTTTCGTAATTTTAAAAATATTAGTTTAGATTTCAATGATAAGCTAAATTTTATTTATGGTGATAATGGTGTTGGAAAAACAAGCATTGTTGAAGCAATTTATTTTTTATCTCTCACTAGGAGTTTTAGGACAAATGATTTATTTACACTAGTGAATGAGGACAATGATTATTTTTCTATTAAAAGTGAGATATATGAAGATGCGATTGCAAATAAGATTGTTATCACTTTGGATAAGGATGGAAAACATATATTTGTTAATGATAAAAAAGTAAATAAAATATCTGACCTTTATTATTACATTAATTGTATTTCATATGTACCTAAAGATTCATATTTGCTAAAAAGTTCTCCGAAAGAAAGAAGGAATTTTTTAAATATCAATTTATCAAAAATAGACAGAATATATCTAAATAAAATTATTGAGCATGAAAAAATTTTAAAAAGTCGCAATGAACTTTTAAAACAAAATAATGTTGATGAAAATTTATTAGATGTTTTGACTAATCAACTAATTGAGATAAGTTACGTAATTGATAAAAAACGATGTGAATATGTTAAAAAGGTTAATGATGTATTATCTACTGTTTTTCAAAAACTAACTGAGAATAATTTTGATATCAAAGTTGTTTTCAATCCATTAATTGATAACTTTAATAATTATAAAAAGATTGCTATTCAAAAATACAATGAATCGTTAAATAAAGATCTCAAGCAAAAGACCACAACTATCGGGATACATAGAGAAGATTTTTCCATATATGTTAACAATAAAAATATAGGAGTGTATGGATCTCAAGGTGAAAATAAAATAGCTATTTTATCATTAAAATTAAGCCAATATTTATTGGATAAAAATAGAAAACCAGTCGTTATTTTGGATGATATTCTTGCAGAATTAGACTATTTTCATCAAAAAAGATTATTAAATTTATTAAATTCATATTCGCAAATTTTTATAACATCATCTAAAAAAGAGATACAAAATTTGAATAATATATGGTACTTCCATATAAAAGATAAAACTGATATTGAAAAGGAGGTTAGCTAATGTTTAAAGAGGAAAATGAATTAGAAGAAGAAACAATTGATGAAGAAGAAAGTAAGAATTCTAATATCAGTGATGAAATTATTGATGTAGACGACGAAAAAGAAAAAGAATTTTATAAAGGAAAAGAAAAATATACTGGTAAAGAAATTAATGTATTAAAAGGTCTTGATGCTGTTAGAAAAAGACCTGGTATGTATATAGGTACAACATCATCTGCTGGTTTACATCATTTAATATGGGAAATTGTAGATAATAGTATTGATGAAGCTTTAGCTGGATATTGTGACAATATCAAAATTATATTGAATAAAGATAACAGTGTCACCGTATCAGACAATGGTAGAGGTATCCCTGTAGATATTGTTGAAGACACAGGACTAAGTGGAGTTGAAACTGTCTACACCGTTCTCCATGCTGGATCTAAATTTGGTGAAGGTGCATATAAAGTATCCGGTGGTTTACATGGAGTTGGTGCAAGTGTTGTTAATGCGTTATCTAAAAAAGTTGTAGTCACTGTACATAAAGATGGTGGAATATATGAAATTGAATTTGAAAATGGCGGAAAAACCTCTAAACCTTTAACTCGAATTGGAGATTGTAATGATTCTGGTACTACCGTCACTTTCTGGCCGGATTCTTTTATCTTTAACGAGACTATTGTTTTTAATTATGAAACTGTTAAAAATAGAATCCGTCAAATGGCTTTTTTAAACAAAGGCATCAATATGACTTTAATTGATGAAAGATCTGAACCATTCACAGAAGAAAATTTTAAATATGAAGGCGGCATCAAAGAATACATCTCATTTATGAATAGAAATCAACAAAAAGTACATGATGATATTTTCTATTGTGAAGGTGCACAAATATATAAAGAAAATGATACTGAGATGAGAATTGTTGTTGAAATTGCTATGCAATGGACAAAAAGTTACAACAACCAAATATTATCTTTCTGTAACAATGTCACTACTGGAAACGGTGGTATGCATGAAGATGGATTTACTTTAGCATTAACTAGAATTTTCAATGCATATGCAAGAGAATTTAAAATCTTAAAAGATAATGATAAAGATAAATTTACAGCTGAGGATTGCAAGGAAGGATTAACTGCTATTATTTCTATCAAACATCCAAATCCACAATATGAAGGTCAAACAAAAGGCAAACTTGGAAACAAAGAAGTAAAAGATATTACAAACAATGTTGTTGGTGAACAACTTAGAAGATATATTTATGAAAATAAACCTGAAGCTACTGCAATCTGTGCAAAAATTAGATCTTCATATGAAGGAAGACTAGCAGCTCGTGCAGCAAAAGAAAACATAAGAAGAAAGAATGGAATTGAAATAACAACTCTTCCAGGAAAATTAATTGATTGTGTATCAAACGATCCATCAAAATGTGAATTATTTATAGTTGAAGGTAACTCAGCTAGTGGATCTGCAAAGGAAGGAAGAGAGGTTGATATTCAAGCAGTACTACCTTTAAGAGGTAAAATTTTAAATGTTCAAAAAGCTCAAACTCATAAAATATTTGAGAACGCCGAAATTGGGAACATGATTTCAGCAATCGGAGCAGGATATGGAGAAGAGTTTGACATATCTAAAGCTAGATATCATAAGATTATTATTATGACTGATGCTGATGTTGACGGAAGTCATATTCGAGTACTACTTTTAACATTCTTCAATAGATTTATGAAACCACTTATTGAGCATGGATATGTATATATAGCTCAACCTCCACTATATAAACTTGTTTATAAGAATAAGGAATATTATGCATATAACGATGAGCAATTAGAAGTTATTAAAAACGCTTTAAAAATAACTGCTGATCATATAAATAGTAAAAAATGTACTCAACAAAGATTTAAAGGTCTTGGTGAAATGAATCCATCTCAATTAGAAGAAACCACCATGAATCCAAATAAAAGAAAGTTACTTAAAGTAACAATTGATGATGCTGCTTTAGCAGATCAAATTTTCTATGACTTAATGGGTGATGATGTCGAACCAAGAAGCGAGTTCATTAAAAAGAATGCAAGGTTTGTTAAAAATCTTGATGTATAAGAGGGTATAGTTTATGGCTGATAAGAAATTTGATAATGTAGATGAAATTATTGATTCTTTAGATAGTTTAAAAGAAGAAGATAAAAATGAAGAAGAAGAGTTGAGTGAAGAAAACGCAGCTCTTGAAGCTGGTATAACTGCATCTTTAGAAGATGTAGAAATTGTAGGTACTGTTCAACAATCATTCCTAGATTATGCAATGTCTGTAATTGTAGCTCGTGCTATACCAGATGTAAAAGATGGATTAAAACCAGTTACTAGAAGAATTATATATGGCATGTATAACGCTGGTTATACTCCAGATAAACCAACAGTAAAATGTTCTAAAATTCAAGGTGAAATCATGGGTAGATATCATCCACATGGAGAATCTTCAATTTATGATGCTCTTGTCAGACTTATTCAAGATTTCTCAATGAGATATCCACTCGCTCAAGGACAAGGTAACTTTGGAAATATTGATGGTGACGATGCCGCAGCTCCTCGTTATACTGAAGCTAGAATGAATCGAGTCTCTTTAGAGATGGTTAAAGAGATGAGATATGACACTGTTGATATGATTCCTACCTATGATGGTAGTGAAGAAGAACCATCAGTTCTCCCAACAAAAGTACCTAATCTATTAATTAATGGTAGTGATGGTATCGCTGTTGGTATGGCTACAAAGATGCCTCCACATAACTTAAGTGAAGTAATTGATGGAACAATAGCTTATATCAATAATCGTGATATAAGTATTGAAGACCTCATGCAATATATTAAAGCACCTGATTTTCCAACAGGAGGAATATTATATGGTCTAGGTGGAATTAGAGATGCATACAGTACTGGTAGAGGTTCTTTTAAATTAAGATCAAATGCAGAAATTATTCCTCTTGATAATGGTAAAACAAAAATATTAATCACCAGTGTTCCATATCAAGTTAGAAAAGCAGATCTAGTTAAAACTATTGGAGAATTAGCTAGAGATAAAGTAATTGATGGAATTACATCTATTAAAGACTATTCAAAGAAAAATATTAGAGTTGAAATTGAACTTAGAAGAGATGTTGAACCTCAAGTTATATTGAACAAATTATATAAAGCTACTCAACTTGAAATATCATTTGGGATTATCAACTTATGTATTGTTGACGGCGTTCCAAGAATATTAAATTTAAAAGAAATTATTCAATATTTCTTAGATTTCCAACTAGATATATTGAGAAGAAAAACAATATATTTAAAAGCACAAGATGAAGCTCGAATTCATATCATAAATGCTCTTATTAAAGTTAGAGAATGTATTGATGAAGTCATTGAAATGGCAAAAAAAGCTGCTAATCCTACAGTTCTTGCTCAAAAACTTATTGAAAGATTTGATTTTGATGAGAAGCAAGCAGCAGCAGTTGTTGCGTTAACTATTGGTAGATTAACAAACATTGAATCTCAAAAACTTATAGATGAAAGAGATCAATTAAAAGCAAACATTGATAGATATAATTTAATTCTTTCTAGCGAAGAAGAACAAATAAAAGTTGTCGTAGAAGAATTAAATAGTATTAAGAAAAGATTTGGTGATGAAAGAAGAACATATATCTCTACTCAAATTTTAACTGCTGATGATGAAGACTTAATTGCGGAAGATGAAATTGTTATTTGTTTAACAAAAAACGGCTATGCAAAACGTATGTCTACATCTGAATTCAAAGCACAAAATAGAGGTGGAGTTGGTGTTAGAGGAATGGGTGTATATAGCGATGATGAAGTTGTTAAAGTTGAATATGCATCTACCCACTCAGATATCTTATTCTTCTCTACTAGAGGAAGAGTATATAGAAAAAGAGGACATCAAATCCCAGAAGCATCAAGAACTGCGAAAGGAATACCACTCGTCAATCTTTTAAATTTAGATAAGGATGAAAGTATTGTATCTATTATTTGCATTCAAGATAAAGAGGATAAAGAAGAATATTTAAGCAAATATTTGTTCTTTGCAACCAAAAAAGGTGTAGTGAAACGTACAGCATTACAAGAGTTTAAACGTATAAATGTTAATGGAAAAATAGCTATATCATTTAAGGAAGATGATACATTATTAGATGTTAAAGAAACAGATGGAAAAGCAAAAATATTACTTGCTACAAAGAGTGGTCAACTTGCTATGTTTGAAGAAAGTGAAGTTAGAACAATGGGTAGAACAGCTGCAGGTGTCAAAGGTATGAATATAAAGGGTAGTGAAGCAATAAGTTTAGCTACATCACTTGAAGGTAATCAAGTACTTGTACTATCAGAAAACGGACTAGGTAAATATTCTCCAATTGAAGATTATAGATTAACTCATAGAGGATCAAGTGGCGTTATCACTATGAAAATAAATAACAAAACTGGAGCATTAATTGCTATGAAAGTAGTTAATGGAAACGAAGATTATTTAGCAATTAAAACAAACGGAGTTATCATTAGAAGCTCACTTACTCAAGTTAGAAGTATTGGAAGAAATACATCAGGCGTTAAAATGGTTAATCTTCAAAATAGTGAAAAAGTATCATCCGTTGCTATTCTTCCTCCATCTCATGATGATGCTTTAGAAACAGCTGAAACATCTGTAAGCGAAGAAGAAAACAAAAACGAATAAATTGATTTAAATTGTTAAAATTTTATAAAAAACATCAGTTTTGCAAAGACTTTTTTAAAAAAATAAGGAATTTAGCGATTTTTTGAAATTATTTCATAAAAATACATTTTATTTAAACTATAATTTAAGCGAGGTAGAAATATGTTAGATATTAATTACATTTTAAAAAATAAAGAAGATGTTAAAAAGCGATTAAAAAAGAAAGAGTATGTTGAAGACATAGATGGTTTATGTAAAAAAGTTGAAGAAAAAAGAAAACTTCAAAAAGAAGTTGAAGATAACAAAGCAGAACAAAATAAACTATCTAAATCCGTACCAACATTAAAAAAAGAAGGTAAAGATGTAGCACCTGTTTTTGCTAAGGTAAAAGAATTAGCTGCTACAAACAAAAAGAAAGAAGAAAAGTTAGAATCTTTAGAAAATGAAATTAATACTATTTTATATGCTCTACCAAATCTACCTGATAAAGATTTAAAAGCTGGTGGCAAAGAAAAGAATGAAGTTATCTATTATCATAAAGAAAAACCTATATTTAAATTTGAAGTTAAATCACATGTAGATTTAGCTGAAAATCTAGGTCTTATTGATTATGAAAGAGGCGCTAAAGTTGCAGGTCATGGTTCTTGGTTTTATACAAATCTAGGCGCACAACTTGAGTGGGCTTTACTTAATTATTTTATTACTGTCCATTTAAAAGATGGATTTGAATTTTTACTACCACCACATTTATTAAATTATGATAGTGGATTTGTTGCAGGACAATTTCCTAAATTTGAAACCGATGTATTTGTGTTACAAGATATTCAACCATTTAAATTCCTATTACCTACAGCCGAGACAGCCTTAGTTAATTATCATAAAAATGAGATATTAAATGAAAGTGATCTACCTAAGAAATATTTTGCATACACTCCTTGTTATAGAAAAGAAGCAGGTGCTTATAGAACTGAAGAAAGAGGAATGATTAGAGGATATCAATTTAATAAAGTTGAGATGGTTGAATATACTGCTGATAATGATAGTGATAGGGCTTTTGAAGAATTAGTTAAGAAAGCTAAAGTATTGATGGAAGGATTAGGTCTTCATTTTAGAATTAGTAAACTTGCTGCTGCTGATTGTTCACATTCAATGGCAAGAACATATGACTTAGAAGTTTATTTACCTTCTTTAGGTATTTATAAAGAAGTATCATCTGTTTCTAATGCTAGAGACTATCAAGCAAGAAGAGGAAAGATAAGATATAAAGATGCAAAAGGAGAAATGCATTATTGTCATACGCTAAATGGTAGCGGACTAGCAACCAGTAGAGTATTCCCTGCTATCTTAGAGCAATTCCAACAAAAAGATGGATCAGTAGTGATTCCTAAAGTACTTCAACCATTTATGGGTGGAGTAAAAGTTATAAAACCTATTAAATAGATTTAATTTTGTATTATAATAATCATACCCACTGCGATTTATAACTTCGAACCAGGTCAGGATGGGAACATAGCAGCCTTAAGATTTCTATATCTGTGCAGTGGTTTTTTTATTAGAATTATT
>CAZJPX010000007.1:0-20348 GCA_964548325.1 uncultured Staphylococcaceae bacterium | reverse complement strand
CAGATATACCATAAGTTATTGCAACACCTATCACACCTGATGTAAAACCAATCATACATGTCTCAGCCATAAATAGATTTTTAACATCTTTTTTCCTTCCACCAAGTGATCTAATAACACCGATTTCTTTAACTCTTTCAATAACTGAGACATATGTGATAATTGCAATCATAACTGTAGATACAACAAGCGATAAGGCAGTGAATGCTACAAGTGCATACGTAACCATACTTGTAACATTCTCAACTAAACTAAATATCAAAGACAAGCTATCAGTAACAGTGATATTATCTCTTTCTTCAGCAGTAAGAGTAATATCACCAACGGTGATATCTCCATCTTCATTCCATGATTCAAGATATGTAAGAATCTTATCTTTTGAAGAGAAGTCTTTTGGATAGATATCAATTGTACTAGGTAATAAATATCCACCGAGCTGTCTTAAGGTGATAGTATAAATTTCAATACCCGAAATTGAAGATGCAGAACCAACAAATCCAGTACCATTATGATTTTCATCATTCATATAAAATGAATACTCATAATAAACACCAATTGGTGTGCCATAATTTCCAGTTGATGTTATGGAATCAGAATCATTACTTTTTAAGTAAGTAACAATTTCACTATTTACACTATCCTCTATAAATTGTTGAGTTAAAAGAGATGAATAATAGATACCTTCATCTAAACACCCATATGTGACATCTTCATTTTTCTTTAATATGGTTTTAATTTTTAATTTTATTCCATCTTCTTCATTCAAATCATTTGCATTAGCAGCATATTTATATGTAGGAGAAACACTTGAATATTGATTTTCATAAATTGAATCATTTGGATAATAAATGAATTCTTTGCCCAATAATTCTTCGTATGAAAAACTTGTTTTAATTAAATCTTCATCATAATCTAAATCCATCAATTTATAGACAAGGGCAAAGAATTCTTCTTGACTATAATATCCATATTGAGCAAGCATTAAATCAGCAATTGTTCCTTCATCATTAACAACAAGCACCAATTCATCTGCACTTGTTGGAAGAGGATTTTCTTCATCAGTTGTTTCAACTATATCATATTGAGAAAGAACAAAACTATCTCCATTTATATTTGGTAATTGTGAGAAATCATATGTTATATAGTCGATGTAATCAGCAAGAGTTGCCATATCTTCATATTCAGCATCAACATTAGCTAACATATCCTTATATATTGTTAAGATAGAAGATAAAGACATTGTTTCGGTGGTGTTTATTCCGCTTGCAGTTTCATACTCGACATCAGTATAAATATTATTTGTTAGATCCTCACCATAATATGTGGCTATTGCTTGATATAAAGAAGAATCGATATTTAAAATATAATCTACAAGTTCTTCTGTTATATTGTTTTGTATGACTGCGTTTGAAAAGTTACTTACTGTATTTAGTATGGATTCAAGTACACCATCTACGTTGATATACCCATCATCTTCTACATTTTCTTCTATTATTTCTTGTTGTTGAGAATTAGTTAAACCTGATAATAAAGATGTGAAATCAAAAGTTGACTCAGATATTTCTAATGGTGAGCTATTTAACATTTGGGCTTCTGTATTTTCTATGTAATTACTCACTCCACTACTAACAGCAAGGACAGACCCGATTCCAATAATTCCTATTGATCCAGCAATACATGTAAGTAAGGTTCTCTTTGATTTACTTAACAAACTTTTAAAAGATAGTTTAAAAGCTTGAACTCTAGATAATTTAGATTTTTTAGATGAACTATATTTTTCAGCTTCAAGGGCTGCGTCTTCAAGTTCAGCTTCTCTATCATATTCATATGGATTCGTATCTTCGACTACCTTCCCATCTTTTAACTTGATAATACGAGTGGAGTATTTATATGCTAGTTCAGCATTATGGGTGACCATAATAACGAGTTTTTCTTTAGCAATCTCTTGTAAGATGTCTAATACTTGAATGGATGTTGTTGTATCAAGGGCACCGGTTGGTTCATCTGCTAAAACAATTTCTGGGTCATTAACAAGAGCTCTAGCTATTGCGACTCTTTGACATTGGCCTCCAGACATTTGATTTGGTTTTTTATGTATTTGTCCTTCTAACCCAACTTTTGCAAGTATCTCTTTTGCTCTTCTTATTCTTTCTTCTTTTTTAACCCCACCAATATTAAGAGCTAACTCGACGTTTTCTAAGATAGTCTCATGAGGTATTAAATTATATGATTGGAAGATGAAACCAATTCTTTTATTTCGATAGTTATCCCAATCTCTATCTTTATATTTCTTAGTAGATATTTCATCGATGTATAATTCACCATCAGTTGCTCTATCTAATCCACCGATGATATTTAATAGAGTCGTTTTACCACAACCAGATGGACCAAGAATTGAAACAAATTCGCACTTTCTAAAATTGATAGTTACTTCATCAAGTGCAGTTACATCATTTCCTCCACCTACATAATAAACCTTTTTTAATTTGTCTAATCTAAGCATATCAATATCTCCCTCTTAATATTAGTTAATAATGTTAACTATTTATTTTAATTCTTTAAAATCTTTTTAATTAAACTATTAAATTGTTCACACTCTTCATATGTCAATACATCAAGTTTATCTTCTAATTGTTTGGTTAGACAACTAACTTTATTTTTTAGATATTCTTCTCCACTTGGAGTGATCATAATATTTATCTTTCTACTATCTTCTATTGAACGATATTTTTTAATAAAACCTTTATTTAGCAGACATTTTATTGCAAAAGTGACCCTTGGATTGGATATATTTAAATTTTTTGATATATCTTTTTGAATCACTTCTTCACCTTTTCTTTTAGAAAGATATAACAAAATTGCAAGCGATCCTTTGATGCTTGATGCGTCATGAAAACTCTTATTTTTTGAGAATCCATCAACTAAATTCATAAATATTTCATAAATAATTTCTTTTCTTTCCATAATTAATTAACAGTGTTAACTATACGCTATTAATTTAATTAGTCAAGTACTTTTAATCAAATTAAAAGGACTAGGTTTACCTAGTCCAAATTTTTAAAATTTTGTTTATATCTTATAAAGGAATTTCAAATTTATAAGAGCCGTTTGATAGTATCCTTTGTTGACCATTAGGTAGATGTAATTCACAAGTAGTCAATAAAGGAACCTTCACTTCAAGACGATATTTATTATATACAATTTGATACTTAACAAATATCTCTCCATACATACAGGTCGTCTTTGCTTCAACACTAGTTAGGTATGAATTTAGATAAGGATCAACCTTAAATTTCTTATATCCAACATCGAGTGCTTCAATCCCAGCAAGTCTTTGATATAAGAAAGCACCAACCGCTCCACTTGCATAATGATTATATGAGATCATGCCTCCTGTCCCATCTTCTTTAATCGAACATGTACCATCTTCATCTAATCCATTCCATCTTTCCCAAATAGTAGTGCCACCAACTTTAACCTCATATAACCAAGAAGGACATTTTGTATTAAATAACATTCTTAAAGCATCTTCTTGATGTCCGTTATCAAACAAAGCAAACAAAATGTATGGAGTACCTGGAAAACCAGTCTTAACGCAGTAATCATATTTTTTAGTCAAGTTAACTAAGTTATCTATTACTTGCTCTTTTTTAGTGGTTAACATATCAAAATATATTGGTAAAACATATCCAGTTTGAAACTCTTCTTTTTTCTCTTTACCATCTTTATCTAGAAGAATAGTTTCATATGCATCAGATATTTTTCTTGCTAAATCGTTGTAGTTATTAGCTTCTTCTTGTTTTCCCAAGATAGTTGATATTGTTGAAAGTGTAGATGAGCTTGCTTTAAATGACGCGGTTGCAGTATATGGGTGCCTTCCTTGCCATGAAGACATCTTATCGATATCTGGAGCGACCCAATCACCAAAATGAATTAAGTTAATTGTTTTCCAAATATATTTTTTCTTTCCAAAAGATAAAAAACTTGCCCACCATTTACATGCCTTATGATATTTTTGCATTGAAGGATAATAATTAGTTAAGAAATATTTATCACCCGTTGCTTTATATAATTCATAAGGAACATTTATTATGGCATCTCCCCAGAACTCACATGCAACAGTTGGCATAGTGGTTGGAAATCCATAACCTTGAGAAGGTATAGTATTTGGTATACCTCCACTTTTTAATTGTTCTACTTTAACATCTTCTAACCATTTATTTAAAAATCTCGTACAGTCATAGTTAAATATTGCGGTTGGAGCAAATACATTGATATCTCCAGTCCAACCCATTCGTTCATCTCTTTGAGGACAATCGGTTGGAATATCCATGAAGTTTGATTTTAAAGACCAAACAATATTATCTTGTAATCTATTTAGTAATTCATATGATGATTTAAAGTAGCCAATTTGTTTGATATCAGAATATAAAGCGATTGCATCAATCTCTACATTATTAATATCAATACCTTCAATAGAGATGTATCTAAATCCCATGTATGTGAATGTAGGTTTATAATATGATTCACCTTTTGGAGGGTAGTAAACAAGAGTTTGTTTTGCAGTTCTTAAAAAAGCTGTATTTAAATCTTTATTAGCAGATAAAAGTTCTGCATGTTTGATAGTAATTGTTTCATCACCTTTTGCATTCTTAACATGCAAATTGATGATACCTGCAAAGTTTTGTTTAAAATCAAATATATATTTATTATCTAGCTTATATAGGAATGTTGGTTTCATAATTTCATGTTCTTTAACCATACTTCCATAACTTGCTTTTAATGTTGGATTGATTTTAACGTTTTCTATACATGCATTATGGAATTTATATTGTGCAGTATCAAATCTTCCATCATAGACTTCACCATCATATAGATCGGCTTCAATAAATGGAGTATTTGATGTCACAAGCCATGATGAGTCAGTGGAAACATACTCTTTTGTTCCATCTTCATATTCGATAAGTAAATCTAAAAGTAATGCTTGACGAGGTGCAGTTATTTTATTAGTTCTTGTAAAAACAAATGAGCCAACTGCCCAACCTCCAGCTACCATCACTTTGATATCATTTGAATCTTTCTTTAATAGATTAGTACAATCATAAACTTGATATTGAAGATTGAATTTATAAGATGTGAAACCAGGAGCAAAATAATCTTCACCAACATACGTATCATTGAGTTTAATTTTATATATACCAAGAGCAGTAGATAATAATTTTGCACTCTTTATTTTCTTATCACCTAATTTAAAACTTTTATAAAATAATAGAGGTTTAGGGGAGATTTTTTTCTCTTTTAGCACATATTTTGGATCACTTATCCATTTGCCCTTAAAATTAAATCCGAGCAATCCTGTTTCAAAATAAGTTGTTTTTATATCTAATTCTCCAAGAGAATTTTTAATTTTTAAAGTTACGTTATATTTGTTTAAAGGTTTTAGATCATTGAATTCATATTTATAACTTACTTTGTTAGTTACATCAATGATATGTCCATTAATAGTTAAAGTGGCTTGAGTTATGCTATCTTTGTTTCTAGAAGATTCTGCATAGAAAGTGATGACAGGATACAAGTTATCCGTAACGACATAATCATACGAATAATCGACATTTAATTTTTTAATCTTTATCATTATGTTTTAAAACCTCCTTATTTAAAGTTACATTGAATGGTTTCTCTAACTCTAAAAAGTTTTTATTTGTTATTGTCTGTCTTTTCTTGTTACTCATTGAACGAACTTTAACTAATATCTCACTAGCTTTTTCAATTGTTTCAACAAGTCCCCGTGTAGTATCAAAATCAGAACCCATGACAAATATTCCATGGAATGGCCATATTACCGCATCATATTTTTTCATAAGTTTTGCACTTTCTATTGCAATCTTATCTTGTCCTGGTACCATCCAAGGAAGAATACCTAATCCTTTTGGAAATACGATGCAACATTCAGTAGACATCTGCCATAATTCATGAGTAAATTTTTCACTATTTAAATCTAGTACATAAGTTAATGAAATTAAATTTGTTGGATGGCAATGATATACAACTCTATCTATACCTTTTGTATCAATGAATTTTATTTCATGATTTTTTAAATGAGTTGGCAGTTCACTTGTAGGCAGTCCGTTGTTTATCAAACCCCATACTTTTTGATATTTTGTTCCGTCTTCATTTATCTTTATTATCCCTATACATTCTTCAGGATAATCTCTAACGTTTTTCATAAATTTACCACTTCCAGTAATTAAAAAATATTGATTTTTTAATACTGGAACTGATGAACCAATTGAATAAAGTTTAGACTCTATTTTTAAATCTTCTTCTATTTCTTTTACTTCTTTTTCATCAAGTCGATATGAAAGATTGCCACCATTTCTTTCATGCCATCCTTTCCTATAACCACAACTACAAAGTCCAACAAATTCTTTAAAAAATAAACTATCTTTTACCTTCATATGTTTACCCTCTTTTCAATAACACTTTCTTTTCATATTCTTTAATTTTTTCTAATGCATCTAAACCGACAGGTTTATTAAAAATGTGGCAGAAAAAATCAAAAACAGCGCCAAAATTCATTGTTTTTAATCTTTCTATTAAAAACATGCGCTCTGTATAATTACCTTCTACTTCTAATTTTTTTAGATATTCAGTTGGTTCTAAATATGCTTTTAATAAAGCTTTTAAAGTAGATGTGATACCTACATAATATGCACTAATTCTATTAATAGATGCATCAAAATAATCTAAACCAATATGTGTTCTTTCAATTAAATTATTTCTAACTAAACTTCTAGCAATTTCATTTAGTTCATCATCAAATATTACAACATGATCTGAATCCCATCTAACTGGTCGAGATACATGTAAAAGAATTTCTGGTACATATAAGAGAACAGAACTTATCTTATCTGATATCATTTCAGTAGGATGAAAATGACCAGAATCTAAAGTTAGAACTTTATTGTTCTTAGCACAATACCCTAAATAGAATTCACTATTACCAACAGTATATGATTCAAGACCAATTCCAAATAATTTTGATTCCATTGCATCAATGTTATATTTAGGATTTATCTTCTCTTTAAATATTTCATCTAATGATTCTTTTAATCTTGCTCTATATGAATATCTATCGTATGGCACATCTTTCATACCATCTGGTATCCAAATATTTGTGACACAAGGAATACCTAATTCTTTTCCAAAATATTCACCAATCTTTCTAGATCTTTTACAATGCTCGATCCAAAAGCTTCTAATCTTGTCGTCTGGACTTGATAATGTTAATCCGCTTTCAGCTTTTGGATGAGAAAAACATGTAGGATTAAAATCTAATCCAACATTGTTTTTCTTTGCCCATTCGACCCATGAAGCAAAATGTTTTGGTTCAATTTTATCTAAGTCTACTTTTTCTTCTGTATCTAAATAGATGGCGTGTAAATTAACTTTAAACTTTCCTGGGAGTAATGATATAGCGGTTTCTAAATCCTGTCGTAATTCATTGATGTTTCTTGCTCTGCCTTTATAGTTACCAGTGGTTTGTATTCCTCCACCAAGTGAGTCGTTATTTAAAAACCCATTAACGTCGTCAGCTTGCCAACAATGAATAGAAATAGTTACGTTTTGAAGCTTTTCAAGAGCAGTTTCAACATCCACTCCAAGTTTTGCATACTGCTCTTTAGCTATTTGATATTCTTTTTCTAGTGTACTCATACTGATTACTCCTTTATTTGATTGTTTTTAAATATTTATCATACTTTGATAAATAGAGTTTATTTTCTGTAGGTGTATATTCTTTTTGTATTTTTAAATAATAATCTTTAAGGAATGTTCTAGCATCTTTTAAATCTTTAAATATTCCTTTATATATAAGTTGAGCGATTGCATTCCCTAATGCGGTGCCTTCACTATCAAGAGTTATTACATTCATATTTAAGACATCTGCGATTAATTGATTTAATAGGGTAGAGTTTATTCCTCCACCAACTACGTATAATTGTTTAAATTTCCTATTCGTTAATTGTTCAAGGGATTTAAATTCAGTTAGATATTTCATTGCCATTGATTCGTAAACGCATCTAATAATTTCAGGGATTGTCTTTAATCTTTTTTGATTAGTTTTATCTAAATATGAATTAAATTTATTTAACATATTGTTTGGTGTAGAAAATAGTGAATCATCTATATCAATATATGTATCGCTAGATGGAACATTTAAAACTGCTGCATTGATCTTATCAAAGGTGATATGAGGATCGATTGATAGAAAATCCTTTCTAAGCTCCTGAACAATAAATAGACCCATAATATTTTTTAAAAATCTAGTTCTGTTTTCTAATCCAATTTCATTTGTAAAATTCTTACAATAACTATCCTCGTTTATTAATGGAGAAGTAAGTTCTACTCCAAGTAAAGACCATGTTCCACTAGATAGATAACAACTATCTTCATCTAAAGGAATTGAGGCGATCGCACTAGCAGTATCATGAGATCCAACAGATACTACTTCAATCTTGTTTTCTTTCTTAAAATAATCTCGTAAATCTCCAATTTTTTTAGAAGATTCGATTGTTTTATTAAAGATGGATTTATCGATACCTATTAACTTTAATAAATCTAAATCAATACATTTTTTATTTGGATTATATAACGCAGTTGTAGATAAATTTGTTATTTCGTTACATTTAGTTCCAGATAGATAATAGTTGATTACATCTGGAATCATTAAAAACGTTGAATCATATGAAATATCATCTTTACTTCTGAGTAATTGAAATATTGTGTTGAATGGAAGATATTGAATACCTGTTCTTTTATACACTTCGTAATAACTATTTTTCTTAGATTTTAAAAATTTATTAGCAGCCATCGTATTTGCTACATCACGATAACTATATGGGTCAAATACAAGTTTATTATCTTTGTCTAATAGCACATAATCACAAGCCCAAGTATCTACTCCGATTGTTTCAATATTTGGATATTTTTCTAAAGTGATTAAAAGACCTTCTTTTATCTTTTCTAAGATCTCTTTAATGTTCCATCTTAAACTGTTGTTTATTGATATTGCTCCATTTAAAAAACGATATGTCTCTTCGCTATTTAATTTATGGTTAACAAAATCATAAACAATCATTCGTCCGCTACTAGCGCCTATGTCTATTGAAAGTGCTTTCATCCATTAAATAATATTAAAAATATTATTTAATGTCCATTTATGATTGAATATTGACAAAACCAATCATAATTTGGGTATAATTGTCTTAAATAAACACAAATAAAAATTTATGTACGAAATTGAAAGACAAGAAGATATCATTAAAATACTTCAAGAAAAGAAGGCGATAAGCGTAACTCAACTCGCACATTCTTTATATGTTTCCGAAGCAACAATTCGAAGAGATCTATCAAAACTAGAACAGAAAGGATTGGTCACAAGAACCTTTGGTGGAGTTGTTTTAAATCCAAATACACCAAATAAAGAAACAACTTTTGAACTTAGAGAAAAGTCAAATGTTGTTCAAAAAAGAGCCCTATGTCAAAAGGCTTCGACATATATAAAAGACAACTACACTATATTTTTAGATTCATCTACAACTGTTTTAAACATAGTTACATATCTAAATAATTTTCAAAATTTAGTTATTATTACAAACGGTTTATTCGTAGCAAATGAGGTCATAAATAGAACAAAACATCAAGTGATACTACCAGGAGGTCTTGTTCAATCTAATACCAATAGTATGCTTGGAACTATTTCATTAAATAACATTTCAAGATTCCATGCTGATCTTGCTATCATGTCTACCTCGGCTTTTGATTTTGAATTTGGTCCAAGTGAGTCAACAATTGAACAAGCTGAAATTAAAAAAATGATGGTTACTAATTCTGCATTTAATATTGTTCTTGTCGATGAACATAAATTAGATAAACAATCATTGTATAGAACACTTAACTTAAGTGATATAAATTTACTTATCACAAACAAAGAATTAAATAACGAAGAATTATCAATTTTAAATAAAAATAAAGTCACATATATAAAAGCATAAAAATACATTATTTCTTTTAAAAACTCTGCAAATCTTAATTATTTGTAAAGAAAAAGAGGTTTAGACCTCTTTTTCTTAAAGTAAGGATTTTGTTTATGCCTTTAGAATTGTGCTAATTTATGCTTTTTCTGTTTCAGTTTCTTCGGTTGTAGTTCTTAAGATTGGGAAGAAACATCCAGCAATTGCGATAACAAATGTTATAGCATAGAAGATTAATCCTTTTATTGCTCCGCTTGCACTTGCAAGATTTGCATCAGTTTGTACTTCTTGTAAGACATCTTCATTAGAGCCATAAATATAAGCAAGTCCTTCAACTCTATCGCTTATAAAGACAACGAATGCTATGACAAGAAGTATAGGAATTAACACTCTTAAAACATCGTTTACTACATCTAGCACTGTTCTAACAATTATTATTTTGTCTAGTTTAAATAAGTGGGAAACAACTGGTAAAGCGATAGTGATTAATGCGAACACTAATGCGAATGCTGTCGTTACATATACTGCTGCATTACCTGTTCCATAGAAGTATCCTTGAGTAGCAACATTGCTTCCATAAAGAGCTAACGATACAATAATTAATATTAACAATACAAGATTGACATACAACCCAATCCATGCTTTTTTAACAAGTTTTGTCATATTAATTTTCCTCCTTTTTGAATAGACTAAATGCACTGATTACAAAATATCCAACTGCTGCCAATCCACCAATTACTGCTGTTGTAGCACAGGTAGCAATTAAAGCAGCTTCCCAATATGGCATTGTGTAAGTGGTTTGAACATTTAATACAGCACTATTTGCCATGACATATAATTGATATTTTAATGCTTGACGTGCTGCTTCAACTAAGGTGTTATCTTGATAGACAACTTCTGGAGAGATATATGACCAAGTAGCATCAACTCCTCCAGTTCCAAGATTGACATGAGAGTTATTTCCAGCAAAGTCAGCCATTTGAGTGATCGATGCCATAATTGAAGATTCAGGATTGAAGTAGTAAGCATTGTTCATCATATCAGTTGAGATGAGACCTTTAAATCCCCACTCTCCTCTAATGATTGTTTGAATCATTCCAGTTGAATGAGATGCATTGACTGCTCCAACTCTATTGAATGCGGTCATAAGACCATTTGCATTACCTTCTTCAACAGCACCTTGGAATCCTCTTAAATCAGTCTGTCTAAATTTTTGTTCATTCATGTAGACACAAATTCCACTTCTATCATGTTCTTGATCGTTGAATCCAATATGCTTTGGACCATTTAAGATACCAAATTCATTTGTGCCGAGTACTAATTCTCTTCCAAGAACATTTGTAAGCATTGGATCTTCTGATAAATATTCGGTGTTTCTACCATTATATGGGGATCTATGGTAGTTTAATCCACCTGCCCATATATGATATTCTCTTAACCAAAGACCACTATTTCCGAGCAATTTACCCCATTGTCTTGCAAGTTCTGGTGAGAATGATGAACCCATTAAAGTTTGTGAGTTAACACATGTTCTAAATTGACCAGCTTCAGTATCTGGATCGACATAGTATCTATCTTCTTCAGGGTTATCATAGTTATTATTTGATAATCGTTTACTATTGAACCCATTTGGTCCATCGTTTTGAACAACGATTGGATTATTAATATTTGTTAAAGTATCACATTGTGATCCACCATGAGCGATAGCTCCTACTGCTTCTTCTGCAGGAATTGCTTGTACTAATCTTTCCCAATATGGGTCATCGATATTGTTTAAGATAGTTTCATCAATTTCATCTGCTGAGAATGTTGTTCCAGGAATACCATAAATATTTTCAACAGGATCATTTGTTTGAATGGTATATTGTTGGTTACGTAATTCTTTTAGCCATTCATCATATTTTGGAGAATCTGCTAAAGCGATTGTTACATCTTCACAATAATTAATTGGATATGTATCTTCCCAATCACTTCTTGATAGATATGTAACAAAATCTTCTAAGTAGTAGTTAAGGTCGACATTATCAACAGCATTAGTGATTTCTTCTCCACTTTCAGAATATTTATACGTTGTAACATCAGGATTTTCTTCATTTCCGTTATACCAAGTTGCAACATTATTACCATCACTTGATTCACCATCTCTATCAACAACAGTTACTGTACTATCTTTAGCTTTAATAACATTGTTAACAGCTTCATGTGCACCATTTGCAGCAGTGAAATAATATGTGCCTCCATCCATGACATAGGTTTTAGCAGTTGTGTAATCATAGCTAGCTAAATACTTTGTAGGAATACTAATTTCAACTTCTTCTGTTGCTCCTGCCTCTACTTCAACCTTAGTTGAATTTAAGAACATGATTGCAGATTTTTCAACTAAGTTATCGATGTCATATTGAGTATATGGTTGAGAAACATAAAGTTGAACGGTGAATAAACCATCTTCTGTTGTTGATTCATTTTTAACTTCAATTGTTGCAGTTACTTCACCATCAACAGAATCTTCAACATCGACATTTGTTATTGTTTGAGTATAAGGAATGTAGCTAAGTCCACTACCAAACGTGAAGTTGACTTCTTCTTCATATTGCCAAGTCGATGTGCCTTGTGTAACACCAGCTGAAGAATCAGCATTATAAGAAGGATTCATTATTGAATCATAATATCTTGTCTCATAGTAGTTATATCCAGTATAGATACCTTCAGCTTCTACGATGTAGTATCCTCCAGAATATGTTGCACTACCACCAAACGAACCAGCGATACCATTTCCTATATCAACCCCTGGCCATCTTTCATCATTGAAATCAGAAACAACTTCATAATCACTATAATAAGCTCCACCAAAATTTTCCATTGCTGGAGATGATGTCGAATCAGCAGCATATGTATCTGCAAGTCTACCAGTAGAATTTACTTCTCCACCAAGTACATCTACTATTCCATGAAATTGATAATCATTTGGAATACCAATATAGGCAATTGCATCAACTTCATAATCTCCACTAAGAAGAGGATCGACTTCGATTGTGCAAGACGTGTTAAGCAATACGACTACTTTATCACTGGTTTCTTTTGCTTTAGCAACTACAGCTAGTTCTTCATCACTTAAAGCAAGTGGGTTTTTACCAGTTTCATTTCCGTCCATATCAGTAGCACTACCTGGTTTATAGGTTGTACCTTCTCCTCCAGGTCTCATAAATGTGATGATTGCAACTGATGTAGAAGATATCGAATCTTCCCAATTAGAATCAGCACCATAATCTGTTGAGAAATCATCTGGATCTATTTCTCTAATTTGATAATTTGTGTAATCTCCAGCAGATTTATTTGGTGAAACATCAATCAAATCAGTATAAATATAAGAAAGTGTTGAATTGATACTATATCCAGCATCTTCAAATGCTTCAATTAAATCTACTTGATCACTATTTCCTGCCGCAGACATATATGGGCTATATGAAGATAATCCATAAACTGCAAGTTCGTTACTAGTAGATAAAGGAAGTGCATCATTATCATTTTTCATGATAACAGTACCTTCTTGACCTTGTTGAACTGCAAAATCTTTTAGATCATTCATCAAATCCTCTGCATCAGAGTAGGTGGATACATACTTCTCATCTTCTGATGTGACAGAATAGCTACTCGTTCCAAGAGCGCTATCAACGGTTGATCTCCAGGTAGTAGCAACACCAAGTCCTAATCCACATAATGTGGCAATTGAAAGAAAGACAGCTGCACCACCCCTTAGAGCATTCAAGATTGTTTTCCTTTTCATCAATTTTACTCCTCCATTTTTAACCGAACAAATCGGATTTAAACAAATATTTTTTAAAAATTGTTTTGACACTTCCATTATATGTGAAAGCGCTTTCAGTTGTTTAACTTTGATTGAAAATCGATAATTTTAGATATTTATGTTTAAAGTTGAGCATTTATAAGCATGATTGAGCAGCGAGCATCTAAATATATTGTTGTTCGGATTCATTGATAGAAAATTCACCTTAGCGTTATTGACTTTAAATACTTTTTTTAATGTTAGCAGTGTCATACTTTTTCTCCTTTATGTGCTCTTGAAAAGTATGACATTTTTATTTTTTAGTCAATTTTATTCATAACAAAAAACGATTATTTTTTTTTATCAATATTTTGGTTAAATTATAACGATGTAATCGAAGGTTTTACTATAGAAAAAAGCGGAATATTACCCACAGAAACTAATCATGAGACAAAAATTAAAGGATTATTTCTAAAGCCATCATGATCATAAACCCAATCATAAAACACCATAACCCATAGTGAGGATTTGTTGATTGTCTAGCTTTTGGAAGTAGTTCATCGATTGTGACATAAATCATAGCTCCTGCTGCAAAAGCAAGAAGGATGGGAACGCTCAATTCTACATTTGGATTTGCTGCAAGTAGTGCTGCAAAGATTGCAAATATAGGTTCAACTATTCCACTACCTACACCCATTAAGAAGGCTTTATGTTTTGAAACTTGATCATCTAGTAAAGGAATAGATACAGCAGCTCCTTCTGGTACATTTTGAATAGCAATACCAATAGCTAAACTGAGACATGAAAAGATAACAGTAGGATCTCCATTGCTATTTAGAGCAAGACCACAAGCAAGTCCAACCGCAATACCTTCTGGAATGTTATGAATAGTGACAGCTAAAAAGAATTTGAGGTTGGTAGATACTTTTTCAGTTTTGATACCTTCTTCTTCCTTTGAAATGCTATGAATATGAGGAATTATCTTATCAAGCACATATAAGAATAATCCTCCAAATAAGAATCCTCCAATGATTGCTATAACATTAAGATTTCCATATAGTTCTGCTCCATCTTGTATGGCAGGAATTAAAAGACCAAAGAAAGATGCAGCAATCATAATTCCACTTGCTAGTCCGATAATAATATCACTTACTACATCAGAAAAATTTTTCTTAAAAAAATAAACTAGTGAACTACCTAGTGTCGTTCCAAGAAAAATAATAGATATGGATAAAATTGATACTGCTAACGCACTCATTGATAATAATTATTTAGCTTTGTAACCGAGTTCTTCAATGATTTTGATTAGATTTCCTTTATTTAAATTTTCTCCTTCGATAATGGCTTGTTGATTCGTTAAAGAAACACCAACTGTCTTAACTCCAGTTTCATTTTGTAATCCATCGGCAATTCGAGTTACACACTTTTCACAACCCATTCCTTCGATATTTAAAATAATTCTACTCATAAGTAACCTCCAATCTTTCTTAAATAATTTTTAATTTGTCATTCTTTTTACTTTAAACAAATTAATTGTTAATGAGCTAAATACAACGAGTACAGAAGATATAGACATAGCCGCAGATGCTATCATTGGATTTAATGCTAAGTTAAATGAATAATAGAAAATACCTGAAGCTATTAATACACCTATAAGATTATAAATGAAAGCCCAAAAAAGATTAATTTTTATGATGTAGATAATTCTTCTTGATAACTGAATAACATTTCTTAAATCTAATAAATCATTCCTAATTAAAATAATATCACTTGTTTCAATTGCAACATCACTTGCTTTAGATAAGGATATCGATAGATCTGCACTAGTTAATGCAAGTGCATCATTAACTCCATCTCCAACCATTGCAATTAAATGTTTTTCATCCTTTTTAAAAGATTTAATCACCTCTTGTTTTTTAATAGGATCTGCCTCTGATATCACATTATCAATTCCAACTTCTTTAGCAATAGACATTGCAACTTCTTTGTTATCTCCTGTTAACATTACAACATCTACTCCAATCTTTTTAAGTTCCAATATTGCATCAATTGTATTAGCTTTGATGTTATCTTTTAAACAAATTAATCCAATTTCTGCATTACTTTTAGTGATAAATAGACAGTTTTTTCCTTCTTCAATAAATTTTTTATATTCATTTTTATAGATAGATTTTTCTAGTTCATAAGGTAGAACATTTGTATTTCCTATTTGATATAAATCGTTGTTTATTTTTCCTTCTATGCCAACTCCTTCAATTGATTTAAATTCTTTTATGTCGCTTATTAAATCTAAATTATTTTTCTTTCCCCATTCAATTATTGAATTAGCTAATGGATGTTCAGATAAATTTTCTAAGGAATAAACAATGGATTTAATTTTAATCGCATCCGTTTTCTTTCTAACTATAAAGTCTGTCACATTCATATTACCTTCTGTTAAAGTTCCTGTCTTATCAAACACTATTGTTTTTATTAAATGTGCTTTTTCTAAAATCTCAGCATTCTTAATTAGCAATCCGTTTTTTGCACCCTTACCTACACCTACCATTATAGCAAGAGGTGTAGCAAGTCCTAATGCACAAGGACAAGCAATGACTAACATTGAAATAGCGAAGTTAAAAGATGTAGCAAAATCATATTGTTTTGTGACTAATCCAACCACAATCCAAACTATTAAATCGATGATAGCTAAACCAATAATTGTCGGTACGAAGTATAAAGATATCTTGTCTACAAGTTTAGATATTGGAGCCTTGCTAGATGATGCTTCTTCTACCAATTTGATAATAGTAGAAATAGATGATTCCTCATTTCTTTTCAATGTCTCTATTTTTATATATCCATTTTTTAATATTGTTGATGCATATACTAAATCCTTTTCTTTTTTATGTATTGGCATCGATTCACCAGTGATATTAGATTCATCTATTGAACCACTTCCTTCTACTATTTTTCCATCTACTCCAATAAGATCTCCTTTCTTACAAACAATGATATCTCCAATTTGAATTGTTTCTACTTTTACAATAACTTCTTGACCATTTTTTAATAACCTAACTGTTTTAGGTGCAATATTAACTAACTCCTCTATTGCTTTAGTTGTCTTCTTTTTAGATAAACTTTCTAAATATTTTCCAAGACTCACTAAAGTTAAAATCATCGCAGCGCTATCAAAATATAAATTATGCATATATGTGTGCACTAACTCTAAATCATCATGTCCTAATCCATATGACATCATATATATCGCAAATATTCCATATAGTAATGATGCACTAGCTCCAATTGCAATAAGTGAATCCATATTTGGCTTACCTTTAAACAACAACCTAAAACCATTAGTGAAATATTTAGAATAAATAAGAACTATCGGCATAGTTAAAATTAATTGCGTAAATGCAAATATTAATGCATTCTCAGTGCCTTCTAAAATGGTTGGTAAAACCCAACCAAACATCGGAGCCATTGAAACATACATTAAGATAATTAAAAATACGAAAGAGGTAATCAACTTAATCGATGATAAATCAAGTCTTGAACTTGATTTATCTGTTGATTTTGATGAAGTATTTAAAGAGATGGCCTCATATCCTGCGTTTTTAACAGCATCTTCTATCATGGATGTCGTGATTTTTGATTCATCAAAATCAACCTCCATTGAATTTAATAAAAGATTGACGTTACATGAATTAACTCCATCTAAACTAGATACTGCTTTATTTACATGTGCTTGACAAGCAGCACAACTCATTCCTTTTACATCAAATTTTTCTTTCATTTTTCTTTTAAATTTATTGCAAATATTAATTATTTAATAATTAAAAGTTATCTTTTATATTTTAATTAATCTTTGGTGAATGTTTTAAATAATCTTATCAGTTCTTCTACTGTGTCATCTTGATCGACATGTTCTTTGATACATGTATTTAAATGGTTATTTAATATAAATAAACTTAAAGATTTAATTGCGTTTTTACTGGCAGCAAGTTGAATTAAAATATCTTCACAATATTTGTTTTCTTCGACCATCTTTTTAATTCCATTTAGTTGCCCAATTATTTTATTAAGACGTGATTCAATAGCTTTCTTATCTTCCTTGTTTCTTATTGTTTGTTTATATGTGCAACATTCCATATAATATACCCCCTGGTAGTATATATTTTACAGTTTAATTTCTTTATTTCAAGCAAAATAATTTTCTTATTTTTTTAGAATAAATGAAGAAAGCGTTTACATAAAAAATGTAACCGTTTTCAAATATTGCATTATTTATTTGTCTATAAAATATGCAATGTGGTTAACCACGATATTATTCTTTATGGGAGGTAGATTATATGAAATTAATTAAATCTCTACTCGTTATTATTAAGTTCTATCAAAGAAAGATCTAAGTCTAACCACTTTTTTCTTCACCTGTAGCTTATCAAAAGTAGGCTACCTAGTTTAAATATTCAATTCCTGGTAAACCAGGAATTTTTTATTTTAATCAGTTAATTTTTCTGTAAGATCTATAAAGAATTCTTTTGACCATGAGACAACAAAATTATTATCAACATATGGTTCTACATCTTTTTTTGCTGTTTCGTAGTTTAATGTTTTAAATTTTTCAATTAACATATTTTTTAAAATCTTAATATTAAAATCATCATCAACAAGAATACGACCTTCGTTAATTAATATTCCTTTTAAATAATTTATGTTTACCTTTGTTTTTTTATTCAATAAAAAAACAAAGTCAAAATAGTCTCTGCCTTTTATATGTTCTTTTCTTCCTTCATATCGAAATAAACAAGCAGAAATTTTTGCCGCAAATATTGTAGAAAGATTGAATGTTCTAACTTGAAATATTGCTGGTTTATTAATGAATTTAAAATCGTATATACCTCCATCAACTGGATTGGTTGCTACATCAATTTTTACTTTAACAACTTTTTCAGCATGTGTATTCTTATCAAAAAGATAATCTTCAAAAAAAGTATTAAGAATGTTTCTAAAGTTTCCTTTTACATAAGCAGTTATTACATTTGAAAAATTCTTTTTTGGTTTATATTCAATTTCAAAATTTAATCCTAACCCGATAAGTGAATCAACAATACATGGGAAATATCTCTCTAAATTAAAATTGGGATTTTTTTCGTTTAAAACAAAATCTAAGTCTTCACTATATCTCTCAAGGTCATAAAGGAGTCTTAGTGCAGTGCCTCCATAAAATGTTGCATGATTGAAAAAACCTCCTCTAGCAAGTCCACACAAAATAATTTTTTGAACACATTGCTTAATAGCTAACTCAGCCTCTTCAAGACCTGATATTTCAAAGTCTTCTAACATTGAATTAAATACTGTTTTCATAATTTTTTCTTAAATACTTTTCAAGTAAGTTTAAGTTTGTTGACCTATATAGGGGGGCGATCTTTATAATAAATTTCTTATCAAGTTCATCAAATAAAAATTCATCAATTCTTAAGTTTTCGAATAACATAAATTCAATTTCTTTTATCGACCTGACAGGAGGCATTATATATAACTTATCACATAATGCTTTTTCTCTTGTTGCCACATTATATGTATACCCATCTCTTACGCATTCTTCAACCCCGTAGAAAAAGACTTCCTTTGGAATATTTCTAAAAATAAATTGTCCAAAATGATTTCGATATTTCTTGATATTTTTTTTATTAAAAGTTGCATATGTAAAAGTCTTAAAAAGCCCTTCAGGAATCAAATTTTCATTAGATAAGACAAAGTCAAAAGAAAGATATGATGGTCCACAAAGAAAATGCCCAATACGTGCTCCATATGTATTGGAGTTATTTTCATAGATACCCTTTTTTAAAGGGAAAATCTTTAAAGACTTTATATCTCTAGCGATTTTACCCTTATAATCAGAATAACTACTATATTGTTCTTTTAATTCTTGTGAAGTTACTATCATAGCATCGATTCCCTTAAAATATATCTTTCACAATAAATTATATTTATTCTTTGTCTATTTTCAACAGAAAGTTGTAAAAAATGCAACTTTTTAGAGAAAATATACAATATTTTATATTCATGAACTTCTTCAAAAATAATTTTTAAAAATTATTGTTTTAATTTTATTTCGATAGTTTAGAATATTAATAGGTTTGTAGCCTAATAAGTTTACACACCTCCTTTCGCTAAAAGAGACATAGTGATTAGATGTCAATGATTGCCTTCATGATCATCACCTCCTTGTAATATCTATGTCTCTTTTTATTTTTACTTTTTATAAATTTTGTTTTTTTCTTTTACGGCTTTTAATAATTTTAAATCTACTTTATTTTTGTCAGCTTGAAAAATTAATGAGGAAAGATCCTTTGGTAAACAGCTTCCGCCATACCCTCTATTATTTTCATATACGAATGTATGACTTGATCCAATTCGAGGATCAGCGATCCATATTTCTCTTACTTGGTTATAAGGAATGTTAAGTTTCAAGCAAAAATCATACATCTCATTACAAAAGATAACTTTTGTTGCTAAATACGCATTTTCCATATATTTTGCCA
>CAZJPX010000006.1:14454-21601 GCA_964548325.1 uncultured Staphylococcaceae bacterium | reverse complement strand
GGCAAAACTTCACTAGATGCCATCAAGACACTTATCATATTTAAATTATTTCACCTCGAGGTATGTATAATGGGTCATTGGCAGTGCCAAAGACTTCTTTTTTAGTTTTAAATTCACATCGTTTATCAGCTATGACATTTTTTAAATGAACACCTTTTCTAACGATAGCATGAGTAAATAGTATCGAATCTTCAATTATTGCTCCTTCTTCTACAACAATATCACGAGCAAGAATTGAATGTTTGACCGTACCATTTATATAACTTCCATTTGCTATAAAGGAGTTATTAACTGATGCATTAACTCCATATAACACTGGTCTAGAGTTATGTGTGGTTGTTAACAACAAGTTCTTGACATTGAAGACATGTTTAGCGCCTTCCTTCATATCTAATATCTCAAAAGAGTATTTATAATATGTTTTTAAACTATCGACAACTCTTGCATATTCGTTATATTCAATGCAGTGCATATCTTGTTCATAATGAGCTAGATATTTAAAAATTTCATGCAAAGTAAACAGGTTTGACAAGGTTTTTGATTTTAATATGACGTTTTTTAAATAATCGATATCGACAATATATGTGTTTAAACATACGTTAGCTGATTCATCATGAGGTGATACTCTTTCAAATTTTTGAGCATTTCCAATTGCATCAACAATCACCTTATCTAAACTTAAATATTCTTTAACATCAGTGGTAGGTTTATAAAACATGGATATCTTTTTACCACTTGCAATATGTTCATCGAGAGCTTTTTGAAAATTGATTCGATAGATAATATTGACAGGACAAATTAGGACATATTTACATGGTGAATCATATAAGACATAATCATTTTCAACTAAATTATGTATATCGGTATTAAAAGCAGGTGAAGCCAACATTTTTTCATTTATTAAGACATTTATAAATCCTGTTTTAGTATTTCTTAAATAGGTAGAAGATGGTCCAAGATGCTTAGTGATCGATCGAAAATTGTTTTGAGCAAGAATTGCAATATCATCGATTCCATTCTCAACAAGGTTAGATAAGATAAAATCAATAAAAGCATAACGAGCAAGAAAGGTGGTCGATCCAAGGTTTCGATCAAAAGTTAAAGCATCATCGACATTAGAGTTATGTAGATCAATAATTGCTAAAATCTCTTTTATCATCTTAGACTCCTCTCTTTATCTATTAATACTATCGAGTCGTTATTTTTATTCACAATCTCTTTTTCTTGGACGATGGAATTACTACCTAGTATTGCATTTTCTACAACAGCATTCTTACCAATACGTGTACCAGGCATTAAGACCGATCTAATAACTTTAGCTCCTTCTTCAACCACTACCTCATTTGAGATAATAGATTGTTCGACATGACCATATATGAGAGCACCTTGGTTGATAAGAGAATCTTTAACAGTTGCTTTATCTCCAAAATATTGAGGTAGTGAATGAGTATCTTCACTATAGATGATTGGAGGTTCATCAAAATCGATTGTCTCGTCATTTCTTCTTGAAGGAAGAAGCTCCATATTAGCTTCATGTAAACTTTCTAATGTCCCAACATCTCTCCAATATCCTTGGAATCTATAGGCATATAATTTCTTTTTTTGTTTGAGCATCAAAGGAATGATATCTTTTCCAAAATCATGTGAAGATTCCTTGTTTTTTAAATCTTCAATCAACACTCTTCTTAACTCTTTATATGTGAAAACATATACCCCCATCGAAGCGAGATTGCTCTTTGGATCTTTTGGTTTTTCTACAAATTTTACTATCTTATCATTCTTATCTACTTCTAATATTCCAAATCGTGATGCCTCTTTCCACTCTACTTCCATCACCGATATCGTACAAACTGCACCAGTCTTTATATGGAGGTCAATCATCTCATTGTAGGTAGTTTTATATATATGATCTCCACTTAATATGAGAATATAATCAGGTTCTTGTTCATCTAAAAAATCGATGTTTTGAGCAATAGCATCAGCAGTTCCTTTATACCAATTAGCTCCTTCTTCGGTTTGACGAGGAGGAAGAGCAACACAAATTGAGTTCACTCCATCAAATCCCCAAATCTCACCATTTGAGACATAATTATTTAAGACAACCGATTCATATTGAGTTAATACACCGACACAATCAATTTGTGAGTTTGCAACATTAGACAAACAAAAATCGATTATTCGATATTTGCCACCAAAGTAAACAGCAGGCTTAGCAACCTTTTTTGTTAGTGCCTTAAGACGGGTGCCTTTGCCCCCTGCAAGAATCATTGCAACTATCTTTTGTGGCATATCTCCCTCCTTTGTTAGATAGGTATATACCTTAATTATACATTAGTTTAGCTTATCTTCGGCAAATAATTTAACAGAACTTGAATGTGAACTACGTAAAACAACAAGCGTCTCATCGACAAGTTGAGAGATATCACCAACTTTATCAGATGGAGCAGAGACGATAACTTGTAAATCGAAGTCTCTTAATAATCTAACAGATTGTTGGATTCTGCTTCTATCCATCTTTGAGAAAGCTTCATCGAAGATGATGATTCGAGATGTATTTCCAAGCTCGCCTTTATCGTTGACGTGATATAGCTGAGCAAATGAAGCAAGAACTGCAATATAGAATGGGGTTTGAGTTTCACCTCCAGAGTTCGTCTTCATCTTAGTAGAAAGCTTGGTTTCATTACCTGTTTCTTTGTTGTAGACGATGATATCAAAATCTAAGTAGTTTCTATAATCGGTATATTTTTCAACGTTTTGAAGAAGTTGACTATTCTTTTTGCTATCACCGACATCGATGATTTGTTTAAAAAGATCATCCATAACTTCTTTATACTTTTCAACAAATGATTCGTTGTTTTCAAGTAAGATATCATCTTTTATCATGTCGTAGTATCTTCTATATACGACTGATGGATTGACAGTGAAACGATATGAGTCCTTACCAAATGTACAATCCTTTAATGCTTCGTTTAGGTTCTCCATTTGGTCTTCGACCTCTTCAATAGCACTTCTTAATTTAGAGATGAATTCTTCTTTAAATTGTTGGGTTGCTTTGTTGTAGGAGTCTTCGATCTTTTCTTTATAACGTGGAAGTTGATTCTCCTTAAATTCTTTTAAATCGTTATCGTAGTAGGTGTTATCATCTCCTTCTGTATCATAAGATAGATGATATTCTAAACAGTATGTCTTTCTATCTTTGATCAGTTGACGTTTAGTATCAGACAAGATGTAGTTAAATTTAGATGTCTCTTTACTAAACTCAGCAAGGATATCTTTACTTCTACGTCCTTGGTTTCTTAGATCTTCATAAATCGTATTAGCTTCTTCAATTAAATTTGCTTCATATGCACCGGCGAGTCTTTCTTGAATATTTTTAATTTTCTCGTTTTCTGCGGTGATTTTTTCAAATTCAATGACTTGTACTTCATTTTGAAGATTTCCTTTTTCAACGTTTAAAGTATCAATTTTCTCATTGAAAGCAGCAATCTCTTTATCGATATCACTAATTCTTAAATCAATTGAATCGAGAGCTTTTGTTCCTTTTGCATTTAGTTGTTCATCGATTGTTTTTAAAGAACCTCTCAATTCATCAAGGATAGCGGTGTCTTGAATAAAGATGAGATTAGTTTCAACTTCGTTTGCTGAAATCGTCTCAAGATTGTTCACTTTTGAAATTAAATTATTTAAACGGTTGTAGGTCGTTAAGTTTTCAAGATTTGCTTTAAGTTGTTTTTCTCTATCCTCAACTCCACGCTTTGAAACAGCTGTTCCAATATAGGATATCTCATAAAGTCGAGGGTTGATGGTAGTTAAAGTGAAATTTAAATATAGTGAGCAATCTTTTGTGATACCTCTACCTTTATCACGTGCTTCAACCTCATCTTTACATTTATAAAGTTTACCAATTAAGAAATTGACAAAAGCTCTTGCTCCATCATGAGTTGTTTGAATCTCATCGGCTAATGAGCCGACCTCAGCTTGAGGGTTATGAGAGATGATGCGTTCAGTATCAACGATTGCAACATTTGTATATCCATTCAATTTAATATATTGCTTCAATTGTTCAAAAGCTTCATGAAAATATTTATTTTCGACAAATAAATAGAAACGATTAACATTCAAATATCCTTCAATTGCATCGGTCCAACTGGTGTCTTTAATATCGATTAAATCACATAAGAAGTTGACTGATACATCGGTTTTATGTTTATTAGATAATTGATTTTGAATGTAATCTCTAATGCGCTCATAGTTTGCTGGATAGGTCTTTTTACCAGCTGATATCGATTCTTGTTCATCTCTAAGTGAACTGATCTTTGCATTTAAATTCTTAATATTCTTAGAAAGTGAGACCGATAATCCACTAACTATCGCTTTAAAATCATTTAATTGAGTTCTAAATTGATCGTAGATTTCATGGGTCAATTTACTTAGATTATCAACATATGACATTTTAAAATCCATACATTGATCACTGAATGTTTTACATGCTTCTTGAAGATCTTTGATATCTTCAATAGAATCTTCACCTAGTTGATTTAAATCAAATGATTTAATATTTGTCTCAAGTTCAGATATAGCATTTAAATATGAATCACATAGAGATCTAAGGTTAGATTTTACATGACTCTCTTGAGATTCAAGTCGAGCAATATCTGCTTCAAGTGCTGCTTTTTGATTGTTTAAATCATTTATCAAACTCGCTGCAGAATCTCCAGATTTATCAGCTAATAACTTAATTTTTTGAGTATTGCAGTTATTAATTTTTGTTCGATTAGATGCAATCTCAGAATCGATCTCTTTTAATCTACTTTCATCCTTTGCAATCTTATCATGGAGTTTATCAATATTCTCTTTACATTCCTCGATTTGACATTTTTCAAGGATGTATTTACCGATATTGTAGGTATGTAAGTGATCCATGTATACAGCATAAGTTTCACTTATTCGATCTAATAAATCGACTCTAATTTGTAATTTTTTAGCTTCTTCTTCTAATTTTTTATATTCAAGAATATTGCTTTGAAGAGATTCAAGGTTGATATTCTCTTGAGGATCACAGATGAATTCGGTGATGAATTTTGTGATGTCAGTGATTGGAGTGAACGATGTCGCTTTCTTTAAAAGAGCGAAGTATTTATCTTTTAATCCTCCAAGTTGAGCCTTTAAGAAGTCACGGTAACTGACGTTTGATTGGAAAAATTTATGATCGTGTTTATATTCTTTTGCTAAAAATTCGGATAAGTCTTTCTTATTTAATGGAACATTGTCTCTAATGAACTCATTTTCTGGCATTGGTCCATCAAGGAAGAAAAATGAATGTTCTTCATCTCCGGTTTCATATGAATCAAAGACGATACCTAAAACGAAGGAGTTAGAATGTAAATCATCAAAAAATTCAAGTGCGACATAGCTTGTGAACCTTCCAGGTCTAAGGTATCTTGTCGTACCATCGGTTGAATCACCGAGCTCACCCCTCAAGTATCCTTTAAGGGTACGAGCAGATTTATCCATAGCAGCTTTATTGAAGAATTTACCGAGAGTATCTCCAAGTAATACGACTTGAAGAGCATCGATAATTGTTGATTTTCCACTACCATTTAATCCGGTAAGGAACACTAAAGGTTTAACAGGAATGGTCTCATTCCAAAAATAATGCCAATTGATAATCTTAGCTTTCGTTAACTGTTTCATTTTGGCTGCCTCCTTCATCATCTTCACTCGCTTGTCTACTTCTTAACTCATCGAGCGCCTTAGACATTGCGACGATCTTATCATTATCAAGAGCATATACAATGGAAGGTAAAATATAAAAACTTACATTACCTTCATCATATGAACCTTTAACTTTTGATATGACGTTATGATTTGCTAAAAATCTTAATGAACGACACACAAGTCGACCTGAAAGTCTTCTTCCAGGAAGGAAAATTCCATAAAATTGCATCTGTCTAATTACCTCTGGAGTAGTTAAAAATAAGAATTGTGAGGAACTACTTAAAGTTCTAGTCGTCTTATCTCCTTCGACTCTAGAGTTATCATAAATCATTCTTAATACGACAAGAATGATTGAAGTATCACGGTCAATTCTAATTCTATTTTGCTCATGATCATTGAATAGAGCAAACACTCCTAGATTATCATCTTTTTTTAAGGTCCACCCAGCATATTTAAGATAATCCTCGAATAAATCGATATACTTATCCATAAATAAATAATCTGGGTTGTTTCTAATTACTTGTTCACGACTGTCATACATGTCACGACACATGAAACCTCTAAGTAATAATTTGTTACAGATCTCTCCAAATTTAGTCTGATCAGAGCCAGCTAGTGCGTTAAAGCTATCACTAAACATAATTAATCTCCTTCATCTTCATTTTCCTCTTCATCTTCATATGCTTCAAATTCTTCATTTGTTTCAATTTGTTCATCAGATTCAACATCTTCACTAAATTCTTCACTCAATTTAAGTTCATCCTCTTCATCATCAATCTCGAATTCATTAACTTCTTCTTCGCTAGATTCAAAACTTAGTTCTTCTTCAAGTTCTTCTTCGATAGAATCAAATTCTTCTTCAGATTCACCACTTGTTTCAAATTCTTCTTCTACTTCAGATTCATCATCTAATTCAAGTTCAGCCTCAGGTTCAATTTCAGCCTCTTGTGAGCTCAATGAAAATTCTTCATCTTCTTCAAATTCTAATTCACTAGTTTCATCTTCACTAGATTCTAAAGTTATTTCTTCTTCAACATCTTCTTCAATAGATTGGAGTTCTTCTTCAGATTCTTCACTTAATTCAAGATCTTCTTCTAATTCTACAGTTTCAGTTGTGTCTGCCTCTTCAGTAGCCTCTAAATTCTCGGTCTCTTCCTCTGAAGATTCGAGTTCTTCACTAGATTCTAGGCTTTCACTTTCTTGCTCGCTTAAATCAAGTTCCTCTTCTTCTAAAGACTCAAATTCATCTTCTTTTTCTTCGATCTCTTCGAGGTTTTCGTTAGATTCTAAGCTTTCTTCGCTAGGTTCTTCGCTTGCTTCAAGAGGTTCTTCAGATTCAGATTCCTCGCTTGTTTCAAGTTCTACTTCAGGTTCAATTTCCTCTTCTTGAGAACTCAATTCAAGTTCTTCTTCTGCTTCATCAGTTTCA
>CAZJPX010000006.1:0-14354 GCA_964548325.1 uncultured Staphylococcaceae bacterium | reverse complement strand
AGTTGTTCTTCAACTCCAATATCTGCTTCTAGTTCAAGTTCTTCACTTGATTCATATTGTCTTTCAATTTCTTGTAATTGTTCGGCTGTATATCTTGTTTCTAAATCAACTGAAGAACTTGCTTTGAGATATTCTTCATCATCTTTTGTCTCATAATGAATGCTTGGGTCGAAATGTTCTTTCTTTATATATAATAGGTTTGGAACGATGTAATTGCCATTTCTAACTGTAGATTTATCAACTTCTTCTACCATGTAGAAACATTTTTCATCATCTTTTCTAATCGTAGCCAATATTACATAGATTAATGATTCAAAATCCTTTAATGGGATTCTATTGATTGGTAGTTCATTTAAACTACCAAAAGCTAATTGCATGAACTTAAATACATCATCATCGGTGTAGATATTTTCAGTTTCAACAAGGAAACTATTTAAAACATCGGCTGCAATATCTCCAAAATCTGGTATTTCAAGAGGAGTAGAATCGAATTTAAACTTCCTAACAATTGGTAAAGTGACCGATTTTTCATCGAGAAATCCATGTTCATAGAAGTAACAACCGTTTTGAATTGTTGTTAAAATCTTACTTAGAGTTCGTGGTCTTTTCACGTTTTCAGCATACGTTTTTAAGATGTTTTCTAAATGACCTTTGATTGTCTTATCGTTGTTATTTAAATATTGAATCTTACCGGTGCTAGATTTGATGTATTCACTATGTTTGACATCGATATCATTGATTTCAGAATTGATTAACTCTAAGGAGTCACATACGTAGTTAATCATCGAGATGATTTCGCGCTCAATTTCTGTCAATGTTTTGTCAGTCATCTTATTTGATGCTTGTTCGACAAGTTTTCCTCTAATCATGTCATCGCGAAGCCATCTTTCTAAGATTCTGATGATTGATCTTCTAAATTTTGCGACAGAGTCGATAGTTTTTAAAGGGTGATAGTATCGATCGATGACTCTTCTTTTATATAAATCGAAGTGATCATGTAAAACTGAGTTTGCATCATATAACTTACCTAATCTATTTTGATAGATGTATATTTGGTTAGAAAGAATACTTAGATCTCTTTTTAACTCGTTAGCATGATCATATGTTCTTTTAAGTGTATCAAATAAGAAGTCATCGAGTTGTTCATCTTCAAGTTTAAGTTCAGAGTAGGTAGCATGGACTAAAGAGATGTATGAGCTCTCTTCTTCAGTCATCGATTCTCTTATCGCTTTAATAAAAGCAATTGTGTATGCAGGAAGGATAACATTTTCTTCATTGGTAGATGGATCAAGAGTCGTCTCAATCCATCCTGTCTCCTCTAATCTCCTACAGACAGCATTAGCTTTGTATTGAACTGAACTCTTTTGCACATCATCTTCATCATGTTCATCTACATCTTCTTCATCAGAAAAATCGAACTCATTTAGTTCATCCTCTTTATCTTTTAATGACCTTATAAAATCGGCTTTGGTAATCAAGCTCGTGTTATTATCAAATAAGGTGTATAAAATCAATAAACTTTCTGCAAATATTCTTTTATTCTTTCCGACAAATATAGAAAAGTAATTTTCAGGTAAAATATCAAATATATTCATGCGTAGACCTAACGATAAAAATTATAATAGAAATTATACATTAAAAAAAGCAAAAATATACTTAAAAAAATTATTTTTAATCGAATTTAGTAAGGTTATTAAATATTTAAATGAAGTTTGAAATTTGGTATGATAATTGACATGAAAAAGCTCTACCCATCGAAATTGACATTTTTTAAAACCTTCATTTGGATAGCGCTCATTGTACTAATTTTAGTTTTCTTAGCATTCTCATCTAGATTTGCTTGGGCCTATACTGAAGGGGATGTCTCAGGCTATATCATTCAAGATGTTGCAGTCTTTTTTGTTGGTGTTGCAGTTGATGTTGCCCTATGGTTTATTTTGATAGCAAAAAATTTTTATGAGGTCATAAATGATGGGGTTGTTCATCATCGACTTGGTAGGGAGACAACTTTTAATTTTGAAAATGTTTTATACATCGATGAAGAATATTCTATTAAACATAAAAGTCTTCTTATTTATAATAAAGAAGGTAAAGAATTATTTTTAACTTTAGATAAAGAAATGGAACTGCTTGAACTCTTTAAAAGTGGTTGTAAAAACCTCATCTCAAAAGAGGAGCTAAAAGAGAAGTTTCCATATCTAAAGCTATAGCTAATTCACATCAATTAACTGTTTACTTTTGTCGTTTTCTTTGATAACATTTTTTAAGCTTACAGATAGGAGGTGGTTTGAGATGTCAAGATATTGTCCAATCACAGGAAAGCATCCCATCACAGGAAATAAAAGATCTCACTCATTGAGAGCTACTAAAAGAAAATGGGATGTCAATTTACAAACCTACACCATTGAAGTTAATGGAGTTAAGACCAAAGTTAGATTAAGTGCAAGAGGATATAGAACCTTAAATAAATCTCTTAAATCTAAAAGGGCAAATTAAAAAGCTTCAATGAAGCTTTTTTTATTTTTAAAATTTATCATTTAAAAAAACATTGCTAAGTATAATGGGATGAGCATAGATAGCAATGTCAAAAACCCACCCCACTCTAACATACATAAATAAGAATACTTTGGTCGTTCATAATTTTCACCATCATAACTCACTAACTTTGCCCAATCTTTTTTTGTTGGATTAAACATTAAGAAGAGTACAAACCCAAACATCAATAATAAGACGAACAAGATGATATATCTAACGACAGTTTGAATTTCAAAGTATACAAAGATCGTATTAGTGAAAGTTAAACCCATTAAGATGATTGAGGCAAAAATAGATATGATGAATATAGTAGAACACGCGGTGTGCAATTTAAAATTTGATAGCTTAATAAATGAGAGTGCAATAAAACTAAACATCGCTAATGTTACCAAACCAAATAAGGTGTAGACAGATATGGTTCTCCAAAAATCACCAGTGGAGACTATTGCAAAACCAAGAAAAGGGAAAATGAAGACGATACCTAGTGCAACAAGAGATATCGCAAAGATATAACTACCCTTTGAATATCTTCTAAAACAATTTAGTTCAAATGGAAAATTTCTAAAGAAGGAATATTTCTTTGCTCCAGTCACATTGAACTTGTTTTTTTCAACAAAGAAAAGTAGAAAAAAACCAAAAATTGAGATGATTCCTAATATCGCTGAAGCAGTGGCCATAACAATTTTATATTCCTTTCAATGATCTAATAGCCGCTTTTCTATCGATAGCTTTAAATAAATATGAACCACTAACTAAGACATCAGCTCCCATCTCAACACACTTTTTAGCATTACTATCATTTATTCCGCCATCTACTTCAATAAGATAATTTAATTTATTTTCTTTTCTATATTTATATAAATAAGATATACGTTCATAAGCAGATTCAATGAATGCTTGTCCTCCAAATCCTGGTTCAACACTCATCACCAAGATAACATCTGCAAATTCTAAATATCTTCTATCAACTTCAGTTGATGGTCGAAATGATAAACCAAGTTTTATTCCTTTATTATTGAGAATCTTTTTTAACTTTTTAAATTCATCTAAGCTAATCACTTCTTGATGAACTGTTATTAAATTAGGTTTGGTCTCAATAAATTTATCAATATAAAAAAGAGGTTTCTCAATCATTAAATGAACATCATTAAAAGAGTTCAATTTTAAAGAAACTGATTTGATCACATCATATCCAAAAGAAATATTTTTAACAAAATGACCGTCCATCACATCATAATGCACCCAATCAGCTCCAGCCTTAATCATATCTTTTAAATCATATAAAAGATTAGAATAATCACTAGCAAGAATTGAAATTGAAACCAATGTTTTACTCATAACATAATTCTATCATTTTTATTTTATATCGATATTAGCTATCTATAAATTTCCTTCTACAAAATAAATAAAAACTTAAAAATAATCGATTATTTTTAGAAAAATCCCTGCAAAACTTAACTTTTTTTCAAAATAATCGATTATTTTGAAAAAATTATCTAAGTAGATAATTTTTTCTTTTGATGTTTTGCTCTAAGTTGTCCACAAGCTGCATCAATGTCTGTTCCAAATTCTTTTCTAATGGTTGCATTAACTCCATTTTTCATTAAGATGTCCATGAATCTATGAACTCGATTATTTGAACTACGTTTAAATTCTAATTCCTCTACTGGATTATATGGGATTAGATTAACGTATGCTAATGTTCCTTTGATTAATTTTATAAGTTCTAGTGCACATTGATCGGAATCATTAATTCCAGCAAGTAAGATGTATTCAAATGTCACTCTTCTTTTAGCAGTGGCTTCATAATATCTAACAGCATCCATTAATTTATCTAGAGGATATTTTCTATTGATTGGCATTATCTTGTTTCGTATTTCATCATTTGGTGCATGAAGAGAGATGGCAAGATTTATTTGAAGTCCTTCGTTAGCATAATCTTTAATTCTTTCTACTATTCCACATGTTGATACAGTGATATGACGTGCTCCAATTGCAAATCCATATGGATGATTTAAGATTCTTATAAAATCCATAACATTATCATAGTTATCAAATGGTTCACCAGTTCCCATCACTACGACATGAGTGATTCTACTATTCTCCTTTTTTAATAGATCATCTAGTACTAATACTTGACCAACGAGTTCATAGGTAGATAAATTTCTAACTCTTTTTAATAGACCTGATGCACAAAAAGCACAAGACATGCTACATCCTACCTGAGACGTGACACAGGCGACATTTCCATAGTTATATCGCATTATGACGGTTTCTATTTTTTGTCCATCTTCTAATTCTAGAAGTAGTTTAATCGTTCCATCTTTGCTTTCATATTTTTTATAAATTTTTGGTTTATCAAGAGTAAAATCGTTATTTAATGTTTCAATAAAGTTTTTTGAAATGTCGCTCATACAGTCAAAGTTATCGACTCTTTTTTCATAGATCCATTTAAAAAGTTGGATCGCTCGATATTTCTTTTGCTGATATTTTTCAACAAGAAAAGATTCTAATTTAGATATTTCAAAATCGTATAGATTTATCATTTTGTTTTCCTAAGTATTGCAAAATAATAGATTGAATTCAATCTATCTTGAGGGAAGAAGGTCTCTTCTTTTTCAAGTTTAAATGATTTATTAGATTGTAGGAATTTGTTGATTTGAACTATTGTTTCTTTGATGTTGACAGTATTTACTGCATATATTAGATAGCCTTCAGGTTTTAAATGTTTGCTTAACTCTTTTAATCCTTCTTCTTGGTTTTTAATTAAATCATCAAGTGTTTTGTTATCAAATATAGCAGCATATTCTGGTTCTCTTCGTATTAAATCGATTGCACTAGATTTTGGATAATATGCAATTAAATCTTGAGGTTTATCAATGTAGGTGATCACCTTTTGTTCTTCGATTTGATACCTGCTTAAATTTTTAAGTTGAGAGTATTTAACAACTTTTGCCATCGCTTCAGAATTATCTTTTTTGTTTTTCTCAAGAAATAAAATCGAATTGTTCTCTCCATATTTATGAAGAGGTAAAAAGAAATCATATGTACGACATCCTACAAATAAAGTTATGTCTTTATCTTCAAGAGGAGGTAAATATTTTAAAATACTATATGATGCTTCTTGGATAGGTAGTAAATAATATTCTTTAACTAAGGGCTCTTTTTTAATGGATGTCTGAGGTAGAAATCTATATAGATTTGGTAATGTCTCTTTAAACTTATTTTCGATCTCTTTTTTAAAATTTTTATTTTCTTCAAATGCATTCTTAAATGCATATTGAGGTGGCATTTTAGAAGATGCTTTCATGAAAGGAATTAAATATGCTCTTCCATATTGGATGTGAAGCATTTTAATTAACCAAAGTGGAAAGTTATAACAAGCTGAGAAATATTTAAATGAACCAATTGGTACATTTGGTATTTCATATTTTCTTTGTTGTTTACATAAATTATTGAATTCTTCTTGTTGAGTAGAAGTTATCTCAATTCCTTTATCTTTAAAATATTTATTTAAAGTGGTCTCAGTAAATTCTTTAGCAAAGTATTGTTTGATAGCTAATCCAGTATATAAAATTCCAACTGCGATAACATCATCGACATCATTGGATTTGAATACATTTTTAACAAAGGTGGATATTAGGTGATAGCTTCTTAAAAATGATCCACACAACATGACCGCATTATTTTTTTCAAAAGGCGTTCTAAAATGTGTTTTTTCTTTTAAAACAAATGATAAATTATTTTTGTTAACAACAACATCTTTTAACAGCGCAAAACACTTATTAAAGAACTCCATTATCTCTAATCACCTTTTCCATCATTTGGTAATACTCCTTTAAAAGCATTACCTAGATAGACTTCTTCCTCCTCTTCATCTTCTTCTTCATAATATTCTTCTTCAATATCATATTGAGTTAATTTTCTTTTTGAATCATCAAAGAATTTATCAAATTCTTTATTGATAAATTCGTATTGATTTTTAGGTTTAAAATAATGAAATTCAACTGTGAAGTGGAATGCGACATTATTTATAAATTTTTGAAGCAATGTACACATTGGTTTTTCAATAGTTTCTGTTCCACTTGGTGCATTAACAATGATGTAGATGTTCCATAAATTTTGCTCTTGTCCTTTGTAAGTTAATATTCCTTCAGAAGCAAAAAATCTAACATCCTCGTCTTTTACTTCATATAATTTTGCTATATGATTTGTTGCTTCTAACGAAAGTTGTTTGCTTATATAAGGATCTACTCCATAAATCATTACGGTTATCATATGCACCTTATTCCTTAAATCGCTAATATTTTAATTTGTTAAATTATTTATTTCAATCAATTAAAGAAGGATTTAAAAATATTTTAAGATCAATGTTTTGATTTAACTTAGTTTGGTCTTTTAAAATTTGTAATGTTTCTTTAATACTTGCAAGGTTTTTAATCTTAATTAGAAGCGATTTTGAATAGGTTTTTCCAATGTAATTTAGTCTTAAATTATCAAGTACAATCGCATGTTTAAATTCATTAGATAAATATGTTTTTGTATTTTTTACTATATCAAATAAAATATCGGTTTTTTTGCTTCGATATTCTAATTTTATTAAGTAACAATATGGAGGATAATTAAAAATTTTTCTTTGTTCAATTTCTTTTTCAAAGAATGAATCATAATCTTGTTTAGAAGCAAATTGAATTGCATACTCATTTGGATAATAAGTTTGAACAATTGCTTCACCTTTGACATCTCCTCTTCCAGATCTTCCAATCACTTGATATATCAAATCAAACAACATTTCTCTACTCTTATAAGATGGAATAAAAATTGAATTGTCACAGTTTATAACTCCAATTAATGTCACATTTTTAAAATCATGTCCTTTGGTTACAAGTTGAGTTCCAATTAAAACTTGTACTTTTTGTTCATCAAATTCTTTTAAAATATTTGATATTTGTAAAGCTTTTGTTGTTCTATCTCCATCTAGTGATAGATAAGGTATTTTAAAAATTCTTTTAAAATCTTCTTCAACTCTTTCAATACCAAATCCATTTTCCATCAAATAAGTAGAATCACAATTTGGACAATTAGTAAATCTTTTAATTTTATAGGAACAGTGGTGGCATCTTAATGAGTTATCTTCTTTATGATAAAAAAGAGCAATGTCACAATTTGGACATTTAAATTTATGTCCACATTTTCTACAAACTATCGATTTAGCATAACCTTTAGTATTAATTAATAAAATAGCTTGTTCATTTCTTGCAATAACTTCTCTTATTTTTTTAATTAAAAATATTGAAAAAATATTTGATTCATACGAATAATTTTCATGTTTACTATTATCTACAATTGTCGTAGTTGGTAGATTCAATTGATTATATCTTTTTGTTAATCTTAGTAATTGATATTTACCATTTTTTGCTTTTCCCATCGATTCAATTGAAGGAGTTGCACTACCTAAAACTACTTTTGCATTGTTTTGACTTGCTCTAATTAAAGCTACTTCAATCGCATTATATGAAAAATTATCATACTGGTAATATGATTCATCATTTTCTTCATCGATACATATAATTCCTAAATCTTTTAAAGGAGCAAATATTGCACTTCTTGTTCCAATAACAATTTTTGCAATTCCTTTTTGAATCTTTCTATATTCATCATAATATTGAGCAGGGGTTAAAGAAGAATGAATTATTGCTATCAAATCATTATCAAAATATGATAATGCTCTTGATATCATCAAAGGTGTTAAACCTATTTCTGGAACTAAAATCAATGCAGAACGGCCTTTTTTTATATAATATTCTACTAATTTAATATATACTTCCGTCTTTCCACTTCCTGTAACTCCATATAGTAAAGAACAAAGATTTTTATTATTTATTACACTTTTAAAAGCGCTTAGTTGTTCCTCATTTAATGTAATATTATTTTCATATTCAAATATTTTCTTTGCCTCATATCTAAATACTTCCTCTGTTATTTCATTAATTAAATGATACTCAAGAAGTTTTTCAACTGATGCTTTTTTATTACTTAAATCTTTTTTATAAATTATCTTTCTTTGTAAAAATTGTTCATAAAGATTTATTTGAGCTTTACTTAGTTTAAATAAAGAAGCATCAATTGCTTCATTAATTTTATAGTAAGTTTGATAAGAAATTTTTGCTTGTCTTAGACTACCTGAATTTGGTCTAAGACTTGGAGGCGTCATCGCTTTTAATATTGAAATGAGTGGAGAAAAATATTTACTAGCTAAAGTTTTAGCAAGCTCCATTTGTTCATCAGTAAATATCGGCTCATCATCTACAACCTCTGTTATATATTTAACTTCAAATCCTCTATCTTTGCTTACTTCTTCAACTGTTAAACTCGTCTTTTCAGTTTCTAAAACAAAACCGACGATATCTTGGTTATGAAAATTGACTTTAACTCTCACTCCTTTTTTAACTTGATTATTATTTGAAGCATACAAAAAAGTTGATGATATTTTATAAACTGAATGTTCAATTAATACGTGAGCAAGAATCATTTTTATATTTTATTTTTTATAATTTCACTAATTTTAAGTGCTGCATTTGCAGGTGAATCATTACAAACAACGTGATCATATATATCTTTTAAAGCGAGTTCTCGCTTTGCTCTTTCAAGACGTTCTTTTACAACATGGTCTGATTCTGAATTTCTACCTCTCATTCGTTTTTCTAAATCTTCAAAAGAAGGTGGAATTAAAAAAATCGAAACTAAACCCTGATCATCTTTTAATTTTTCAATTATCTGTCTTGCTCCTCTAGTCTCAATTTCAAGAAGAACATTTTTCCCTTCATTTCTTAATTTTTCGACATATGCCTTTGGAGTGCCATAATAATTGTTAACAAACTTAGCATATTCTAGAAGTTCTTCATTTTTTATAGCCTGATTAAATTGTCTCTTATTGACAAAAAAGTATTCAACACCTTCGGTTTCACCAGACCTAATTTTCCTTGTTGTCATAGAAATCGAGTAAACAAGATTAAGAGCGGTATCTTGCATGAGTACCTTGCGAACTGTCCCTTTTCCAACACCACTTGGACCACTCAATATAATTAATAATCCCTTACTCATAACATATAAAAAATTATAAGACAATTAATCTCAATTATTCAATAAATTTCGTTTATAATAAGGACATGTTAAGCATTGATTTTTACAAATCACAAGTAGATGTTATAAATAATGAATTCGCATCATCATATATTAATCGAATCGAACAAGTTTCTAGATACGACTTTTGTTTTTATTTTTCTAAAAAGAAATCGAAGGTCTTATTCATCTCATTAAATTCGACCTTACCTTTCATATTGATAAAAGATATTAGATTGAACATCTCTTTGCCTTCGATTTTTTTAAAAAATTTAAAACAACATTTACTTAATGCTAAATTTTTAAATGCGACGATAGGAAATGATGATAATATTGTCGTTTTAAATTTTTTAAAAGTTGATGATTTATATGATAAGTTAAATTATCAATTGATAATTGAACTGTTTAAGATTAATGCAAATATATTATTGATTAAAGATAATAAGATAATTGATTGTTATCATCATAAATCATTAGAAACAAAAAACCCTCAAATACCTGGAATTTTTTATAAATTCCCTGCAAAAACTGAACATTTTAAAAATATAAACAAAGAAGATATTGTTTTTTTTAATGAATATATCGATTCAATTTATGATAAATATTTAAAAGAAAAATATAAGAAATATATCACTCTTTTAAAAAGAAAAGAGAAATCATTGAAGAATAAATTAACAAAATTAAATCAAGATATTAAGAGTGCAAATGAGAAGTTAGTATATAGGAATTATGGAGATTTTTGTTTAATGAATCTTGATAATATTAAAAAAGGAGATTCATATTTTGAATATGAAGGGATAAAAATAAATTTAGATATTGAAAAGAGTCCAACTGCAAATATGAATCATTTTTATAAGTTATATAAAAAAGCTAAGAGTACAATTGAATATGCAAAACAACAGATAGATGAGACTTATAATAGCATCGAATATATATCTTCAATCCTTCAGCAAATAGATTTCTTTAATGAGAAAGATTATCAAGAACTGTTTTTGGAGTTATCCAAAAATAAATTGATTCCGATATCAATTACTAAAAAAGAAGCATTAAAGATTTCATCATCTGTCATACCTTATTATTATGTGTATAAGGGAACAAAAATAGGAATTGGAAAAAACAATCTTCAAAATGATCATCTATCATTTAAACTTGCAAGAAAAAATGATACTTATCTACATATTCAAAATGATTATGGACCTCATGTAGTTATTTTTGATGCTAATCCAGCAAAAGATATCTTAGAACTAGCAGCATCGATGGCTCTACATGGAGCTAAAAAAGATGATGGAGATGTGTTATACACAAAAGTATCAAACATCAAAAAAGGTAAAAATTATGGACAAGCTCTTGTTAAATCGTATCAAACAATTCATATCTCACATATAAAATTTGATATGAATGAAATATTTAATAATTTAGAGCGCTTTTAATTATATTAATGGTTATAATTAAATGTTCATGAAATATTCAGACATCAAAGAATCATTTACGTTAATATTAAACAAAACTGTTAGATCTATTACTCAAGTAGAGAATGGAATAACAAATTTTAATTACCTAATTAATAATGCATACATCTTTAGAAAAATAAATCCTAACAGAGATCAATCCTTATCTTTTAAAGATGAAAAAGAAGTAATAAAACTATTAGAAAAGATGCCTTTTACTGAGAAGGTATTATATTTTAATGAGGAAGATGGAACAAAAATTTCTAGATACATTCATTTTTCAAGAAGTTATAAAGACACACCGACAAGAGAACAATTATTTCTTGTTGCTAAATTGATTAGAAAATTTCAAAAATTAAATTTAAAGGTCTCGTTTGAATATGATGCTATTAAAAAATTAGAACTATATAAAGCAGTCTTAAATCAAGACAATAACAAAGAGTTTATACCTGTAGTATATGAAAACAAGGTCATATCTGAGTATGAAAAGATATCTAAACTATATCCACTTGTCTTATCACATAATGATCTTGTCAAAAATAATATCTTATTTACATTTAATAAGGTTTATTTCATCGATTGGGAATATGCAGGCATGAATAATGCCTTGTTTGATGTTGCATCATTTATATCTGAGAATAATTTAAACGACGAACAAAAAGAATATTTTTTAAAGATTGTGTATGGAGCTAAATTAAATAATTTGTTAACAAAAAGAATTAATTTAGTCACTAAATTTCAAGATATCTTATTTTATTATCGGGCTTTATATTCTTTTAAATTAAATCATAGGGATATATATAAAAAAATCGCTGATGAAAAATTCAATAAGATTAAAGCAACTAACTTTGTTCTTAATTAAAATTTATATTAATTTAAACAATTTAATTTTCAATTAATTAAGCAGCTACAAATGATTTTCCGATTGGTAATAAGACAAATCTTGCAAGTTTGAAATATTGAATACCAAATGGAACACCGATAATTGTGATGCAATATAAAGCACCATTAAGCAAAAATCCAAGTGCATAGATCCAACCAAAAATAACACACCAAATGAAGTTAGCAATCTTTTTGATGATGCCGTTTGGTTTTTCTTGAGTGACTGTTTTACCAAATGGCCAAATGACAAACCTAGCCATCTTAAATAGTTGGATTCCAACAGGAATTAAGATGATAGTACAACAACATAAAATTGCACTTATACATAACGCAACTGCCCACCAAAATCCACCGAAAACGACCCAAATAATGTTTCCAATAAATCGTAGCATATATGTGTCCTCCTATATATGTATGAAAATTATACTGGAATATCAATTTTATTATTAAACAAAATGAATATTTATGTTTATTTTATTTTTTTAAATACTCTTTAATACATTTATCAATGATAACACTTGCTTCTTTAGAACCATTAATTGTTTTGATATCTGTTTTAATGCCTTCTAATGATTTATATACCTTAAAGAAGTGTTTAATTTCTTCAGATAGATGTTCTGGTAGTTCTGAAATATCAGTGTAGCAATTAAAATGAGGATCGTTTAATGGTACAGCTACAATCTTATAATCCTCCTTTCCTCCATCTAACATTTTTAAGACACCGATTGGTTTACAAGTGACAATTGATAAAGGGAGAATCGCTTCACTACTGATGACAAGAACATCAAGAGGATCTCCATCTTGTGCCATAGTTTTTGGGATGAATCCATAATTTTGAGGATAATGAGTGGATGTATATAAGATTCTATCTAACTTCAATAATCCTGTTTCATAATCATATTCGTATTTATTTTTACTACCTTTAGTGATTTCTATTATGACATCAAATTGAGTGGCAATTATCGTCTTATTTTTAAATTTATCTTCTAAATCCTTATATTTTTTCATATTTTCTTACCTCTAACATATCTATCAAATTCATAAATTTCATCTAATGTATCAAATTTTGCTATGAAATACCAATCTCCTATTTCATCATCTAATCCTTTTTGATATTCACCATACATGCATAAATTATATTGATACTTAGAAATTATTTCTTCCTTACTATGTAAGTATTCTATATTATCTCTTCTAGAAGAGGTTATAGCATAATATTTTTTATTGCCGTTATTATATTGAGCATCATCATTTGTGATCACATCAGCATAAATATCATAACAAGATAAGGAGTTAGCATAGTTCATAAGATCGGTTATGTATCTACCAGCTGGACGCATATTAGCCTCAAGTGCAACATAATCTCCCTTTTTTCCTAATCCTTCATAGTCTTTGTTCAGTTTAAAAAATTCAATATGGAAGAATCTTTGTTTGATATCGAATGCTTTGACTACTCTTTTTCCAAGTTCTTTTAATTCATCGTCAATATGTGGGTCACAATAATATCCATCATCTGGTCTTTCAGCTCTAAGTTTTGTTCTATCTCCAAGATAAAAATGTTTTGTTAAGAAGACGACTTCAGATTTAGAATTACATATTCCATCAAATGATAACTCTTCTCCATCAATAAATTGTTCAAAGATGTATTCCTTGTCTTTGATTGTAGGAACAAACTTTTTTAACTCATTTAAATCGTTTATTTTTTTACAACCTTTTGAATCAATGCCATCATTTGGTTTAGCAAAAAGAGGGAAACCTACTTCCTTTGAAAAATCAATTATTTCATCTAAATCATTTGATAAAACATATGGTGCATATGGACATCTTGCTTTCTTAAAATATTTCTTCTGTTCACTTTTATATCTATATCTTTTAACTTCGTTATTGTTTGCTCCACTTTTTATTTTAAATGCGGTTCTAAGTTTTGCATCATTAATTAAATAAAACTCATTATTTGACTCTAAAAACTCAGCTAAACCATATTTATTTTCAAAATATTTAAAAGCAACCTTTATATTTTCGTAGATATTCATATTAGGACAGCAATAATATTCATTCAAGGAATATTTACATTCCTCTGGTATATCTTGATAATGTGCATCACCAATTCCTAATACATTCCATCCTTTGTTTTTTAAAGCAAGACAAAATTTCCAATAATGTGTAGGAAAATGAGGAGATATAAATATAAAATTTCTCATATGATCTCACCTAGAAATTTATTTCTTTATAATTATACAATTTTCTATATATATAAGAGCAAGAAAATTCTATACATTTCATTGATCAATTAGAAACAAATTGCCTTATTTTCTAAATATAAAGTGATTAAGATTGAGAAAAAAGGGTAAATATACCCAAAATTCT
>CAZJPX010000005.1:0-25502 GCA_964548325.1 uncultured Staphylococcaceae bacterium | reverse complement strand
TAGATAAATGATTGCATAAAACAGAACATGGCTTACGGGCTGATTACTCAAAAAATATGAAAAAAAAGATTAACTTACCTACAAAAATAACGTTATCAAGAATATTACTTGCGACTTTTTTGTTATTATTTATTTTTGTTTTTTATATACTGGATCAATTTAACGCAGTAGATGTATCAAGTTTTAACATCCAAATATCTAATAACGGTGCAACTATAAATTTAATTAACATTTATATACTAATTGTTTTTTGTATCGCATCATTTACAGATTTTTTAGATGGGTACATCGCACGTAGATATAATTTAACAACCGACCTTGGAAAATTTTTAGATCCGATTGCGGATAAAATGTTAATCAATGGATTGATGATTTTTCTTGCTTTAAATTTTCCTTCCTTATCTAACGACCTCACTTTCCCATTCTTCCTAGTCATCATCATGATAATTAGAGATTTGATAGTCGATGGACTTAGATTCATGGCAGCAAAAAAAGATGTAGTAATCGCAGCTAACATCTTTGGAAAATTAAAAACCGTTCTTCAAATGGCAGCCATTATTTTTGTCTTATTAAATGGATGGCCATTTAGTTATTTTGATGCATCTTGGCCAACGTATTTACATATCACAGATTTTATCTGCTATATAGCTACAATTATTAGTGTATTAAGCGGAGTGATTTATATAAAGCAAAACATCAAAGTTTTATCTGATAATAATAAAGAAGATGAAAAACAATAATGTATATAAACTACTTAAATTTTTAAAAGAGAAAAACTTAACACTTGGTAGTGTTGAATCTGTGACTGGTGGATTGTTTGGACATACCATAACAAATATAGCTGGTGCATCAGGTGTTTATAAAGGTGGTATAGTTTGTTATACAAAAGATATCAAAGACAGAGTGTTAAATATCCCTAAAAATATTTTAGAAAGTGATGGAGTTGTATCTAAGGCTTGTGCTTTAGCCTTAGCACAAAACGGATCCAAAATATTAAAAGTTGATATCTGTGTATCATTTGTTGGAAACGCAGGACCTACAACCGATGATGATAAAGCTGGAGTTGGAGAATGCTATATTGGATTAGCTTACCATGATGATATAAAATGCATCTCATTAAAATTAGATGACAAATATTCAATACGAGAAGATTTTAAAAAAGAGTTAATTGATATTGCAATAAACGAATTATTAAATATACTTGGAAATAATCACAAATAAAAGCATCTTGTTAATGAAGGAGTTTTTATGGCGAAAATTAAATTGGAAAACGATGAAATATTAAAAACAGTCATTCAACAAGTTGAACATGAATTTGGGAAAGGGTCTTTAATGAGACTTGGAGATCGACCAACAACCGATGATAGTGCAATATCTAGTGGATCGATATTATTAGATGATGCCCTTGGAGTTGGTGGATATCCTCGAGGAAGAATAATTGAAATTTATGGACCTGAAAGCAGTGGAAAGACGACTCTTGCTCTTTCAGCTGTAGCAGAATGTCAAAAACAAGGAGAAAGAGCTGCATACATCGATGCAGAAAATGCAATTGATCCTGAGTATGCCAAAGCACTAGGAGTAGATATTGATGAATTGATATTATCTCAACCAAATTCAGGAGAAGAGGCTTTAGATATAACAGAGATGCTTGCAAAAAGTGGAGCATTTGGACTAATTGTTATTGATAGTGTGGCTGCTCTTGTTCCTCAAGCAGAACTTGATGGAATGATGACTGATAATTCGGTGGGCTTACAAGCAAGAATGATGTCTAAATCATTAAGAAAAATAGCAGCTATACTAAATAAAAATGATTGTACTGTAATCTTTATTAATCAACTTAGAGAAAAGGTTGGTGTCATATATGGAAGCAATGAGACAACAACAGGAGGTAGAGCATTAAAGTTTTACTCTTCTGTAAGAATAGACATTAGAAGAACAGAAGCAATAAAAGATGGTCTAAATATTGTTGGAAATGCAGTTAATATCAAAATTGTTAAAAATAAAGTGGCTCCTCCATTTAAAACAGTGAAATTAGATATCATCTATGGACGAGGCGTATCAAAAGAGGGTGAATTGTTAGATTTAGCTGTTCAAAAAGGAATCGCAAAGAAATCTGGTAGTTGGTATGAGATATATGGAGAGCGAATTGGTCAAGGAAGAGAGACCGCCAAAGAGTTTTTAAGAGAGCATCCTGATGTATTTGAGGCCGCTAAAAAGCAAATTGTCACTGGTGAAGTTCCATCTTTTGAAGAAAAGGAATAACTTTTGCACGGTTTTTGAATAAAAACAAGCGATTTTATTACTATTTTAATAGCCATAATTCCTACAATTTTTCGTGTATTTGATATAGAAATATTGATTGCTTTCTATTATAATAAGAAAGTATCTTCTGAGATACTTATGAGTAAACAATCAGTTATTTAAATAAATTTTTAAAATAACAACACAATTTTATTAATAAGACATCTTTAAAAGATACCTTTTAATTATAAGAAAGGAGCTAAAAACATGGAAATATGGTTAGCCAGTATTTTGATTGTTTTGGCACTAATCGTAGGTATTGCACTTGGTATTCTTGGTGCACTATACATCATTAAAAGAACAAAATTAAACGCTCAAACTAAAGCAGAAAAACTTGTAAAAGATGCTAAAATCAAATCAGAGCAAATAGTAAAAAATGCCGAATTAGATGCTAAACAACAAATTTTTGATTTAAAACAAGAGGCTGAAAAAGAAATCAAAGAGAGAAAACAAGAACTCTCTCAGGTTGAAAACAAACTTTTACAAAGAGAGCAGACAATCGATGCAAGAGACAATCAACTTCTAAGAAAAGAGCAATCTTTAGAAGACAAGGAAAAAAATGTTGAAAAAATAACCGAAGAGGTTAAAAAGAAAAACGAATTCTTAACATCGAAGGTCAATGCTCTTATTGAAGAACTTGAAAAAGTTGCCAAAATGTCTGAAAAAGAAGCGCGTGAAAAAATATTTGAAAATGTTAAAGAAAAGGAAGCCTTAAACATTGCAAAATATTTAAAAGAAGAAGAAGAGAAAGCTGAATCTCAAGCCGAAGATAAAGCCAAAGAAATTCTTGCTCTTGCTTTAGAACGTCAAGCTCAAGAGACAACTACTGAAAGATCCATTAATGTTATCTCATTACCAAACGATGAGATGAAAGGAAGAATTATTGGTCGTGAAGGTAGAAACATCAAATCTTTAGAACAACAACTTGGAGTAGATATTTTAATTGATGATACTCCAGAGACAATTACAATATCTTGTTTTAATCCTATCAGAAGAGAAATCGCATCAAGAGCACTCAACGCTCTTATAAAAGATGGAAGAATCCAACCTGGCAGAATTGAAGAAGTTATTGAAAAATGTAAAAAAGATGTCGATCAAATTATAAAGAAAGCTGGAGAAGAAGCTGTCTTTAAACTTGGCTTAACAGGTTTCCATAAAGATATTATCAATTATCTTGGAAGATTAAGATTTAGAACAAGTTATGGCCAAAATCAACTTGAGCATTCAGTTGAGGTAGCTAATTTATGTGGAGTTATGGCAGCCGAGTTAGGACTCGATCAAAATCTTGCTAAAAGAGCCGGTTTACTCCATGACCTAGGAAAAGCAATTGACTTTGAGATGGATGGAAGCCATGTCGAACTTGGTGCAAGATTTGCTAAAAAATGTGGAGAAAAAGATATAGTTGTCAATGCTATAGAAGCACACCATGGTGATGTTCCTTGTAATAGTGTTATAGCTCACATTGTAATAGCTGCTGATACTTTATCAGCTGCTAGACCTGGTGCAAGAAGTGAAACTCTTGAAACATATGTTAGAAGACTTGAACAACTTGAAGGGATATGTAACTCATATGATTCAGTTCAAAACTCATATGCCATTCAATCTGGAAGAGAGGTTAGAGTCATCGTCTTACCTGATAAAATTGATGATCTTGGAGCATTCAAACTAGCTAAAGATATCAAAGATCGAATCGAAGCCGAGATGAAATATCCAGGTCAAATCAAAGTAAATGTTATTCGTGAGTATCGAGCTCAAGAGATAGCTAAATAAAATTTATTAATTTAATGGATTAAAAGAATGATTATTAAATCATTCTTTTTTATATAATTTAATGACTATGAGAAAAGCACAGTATATAAATTTTGATGATGACAAGCTCGTAAGAAAGTTTAGAACTTTTTGTACATACGATTATTCATATATTCCAAGTGATAAACTATTAAAATGCTTTAAAGGTCAAAAATACTTCATCAAAACTCATGGATGCCAATCTAATCTTAGAGATGGTGAAGTCTTAAAAGGTTTACTTGAAAACATTGGGATGGTTGAGACGTTATCTTTAGACGAAGCATCGATCATCATCATCAACACATGTTCTGTTAGAGAAAGTGCAGCTAACAAAGTATATGGAGAAATAGGTGAAGTTAAACATCTAAAAGAAAAAAACAAAAATCTTATTTTTTGTATAACTGGATGTATGGTTGGAGATAATGGATGTCTTTCATACATGCTAGATAAATTTCCTTATATTGATATATTCGTAGACACCCATAACATACATAATTTATTGAGACTCTTTGATGCATACATTTTAAATAAATCTTCTATATTTATATCTACATCAAAAAAGAGCAATGAATTAATTGAGAGATTACCTTCAAAAAGAGATTCGACATATAAAGCTTTTGTAAATATTGCATATGGATGCGATAAGTTTTGTACTTATTGTATAGTTCCATTCACAAGAGGAAGAGAAAGAAGCAGAAACATCGAAGACATATTAAATGAATGTAAAGAGTTAGTAGATCAAGGATATCAAGAGATAACTCTTCTTGGTCAAAACGTCGATAGTTATGGTAAAGATTTGAAAAATGGAGTGGATTTTGCTGAGATTCTTGAAAAAGTAGCTCAACTTAACATCCCACGTCTAAGATTTTTAACCTCATACCCAAGTGATTTTAAAGACAATGTAATTGATGTTATGTCTAAATATAAAAACATTATGAAATATCTCCATCTTCCTCTTCAATCTGGTAGTAATTCTGTGCTTCAAAGAATGGGTCGAAGATATACAAAAGAAGAATACTTAGCTCTTGTTAAAAGAATAAGAAAGAAGATACCAGACATCTATTTATCAACTGATATTATCGTCGGATTTCCAAATGAAACATATGAAGAATTTAAAGATACTCTAAATATATGTAAAGAAGTTTCATACTCTCAAGCCTTCACATTCATCTATTCTCCACGCACTGGAACACCAGCTAAAAAATTAGTTGATGAAGTAACATATGAAGAAAAAGTGAAAAGATTTAAAGAGTTGGTTGACGTTATCGAACGTGATGTTACAAAACATTCTGAAAAACTTCTAAATACTATTCAACCAGTTCTTGTGGATGGTATATCTAAGAATAATAAAGAAATGTTAACCGGAATCACAGAAACAAATAAGCAAGTACATTTTAAAGGTTCATTAGATCTTGTAGGTAAAATTGTGAATGTAAAAGTATTAGAAAACCATACCTACTCATTGATAGGAGAATTAATAAAATGATGAAAAATTTTTCTATTTCAATGAGTGATATTGATGAATCAAAAATTGATTCAAACATAAAAGCTAAAGTTGATATTTTAAAAAAAGAAATAATAAATTTATCAACATATAAAGAATATCAATATTTAAAAAAGTGTATTTTTGAATCAAAATCATTGCAAAAGCTCTTCGATATACAAAAATTTCTACATAAATGCGATATAACTAAAGCTGAAAAAGAACAATATGATGAAGCAAAAAGAATCATAAATTCTTCTCCTCTAGTTGCTAATTATAAAACTGTAGAAAACGAATTAAGATACACTCTATTAGAGATAAAGGAAATTTTAGAAAAATGATTATTGCAATTGTAGGTCCAACTGCTTCAAATAAAAGTGCACTAGCAGAAGAAGTATCTGCTACTTTTAATATACCAATAATGAACTTTGATGTTTATCAAATGTATAAGGAAGTAGATCTAGGAACCGCCAAACCATCCAAAGAAGAATTAGAAAGTGGAAGGTATTACTTTTATAACAACATAGAGATAACCGAAGATTATGATGTAGCGCGTTATCAAAAAGATGGCCGAGAGCTTTTAAATAAACTTCTTAAAATTAATAAGCATGTAATATTAGTTGGTGGAAACGGACTTTATTTAAAAGCTCTTTTGTTTGATTATGAATTTGGAACGGAAAAACCAATGCCAAAAGATTATCTTCATAATCAAACAAATGAAGAATTATATGAAAAACTGTTGAAAATTGATAAAGAAGATGCATTAAAGATAGGAAGTAATAATCGAAAAAGACTTCTTCGCGCCATCTATATTTATGAAGTTCATGGTAAAAATAAGACTACTTTAAATAAAAATAGAAAAGATGATCTTTTATATGAAGATACAATTTTTGTTGGGATGGATTTAGATAGAGATTATTTATATGAAAGAATTAATAAAAGAGCAGATGAGATGTTTGCAAATGGATTAGAAGAAGAAGCAAAAAGATTAATTAAAAAATATGGAACGAGTAACCGAGCTCTTCAAGCGATTGGATATAAACAATTTGGAAAAGGTTTGAGCAGTGAAGCAACAAAAGAATTAATTAAAAAAGATACAAGAAATTATGCTAAAAGACAGCTAACATTTTTTAAGAATCAATATAAATCATATATCAATTGGTTCAATACTTATGAAGATGCAAAAGAATTTTTATTTAAGGAGTTAAATAAAAATGACTGATAGCATAGATACAAGAACTAAACTATTATTAGGTGATGATTTTAAAAAATTATCTTCATTTAAAATATGTGTTATTGGACTTGGTGGAGTTGGATCTATTATCCCAATATCTTTAGTAAGAAGTGGTGTTAAACATCTATTAATAATTGATAAAGATAAGGTTGAAATATCTAATTTAAATAGACAAATTGGATATGATTTAGATGATTTAGGTGAATATAAAACAGATGCTCTTTTTAATAAATTAGTGAAGATTAGAAGGGAAATTGATATAAAAACAAAGGTTTTAGATATAAAAAAAGATATAGATTTAAGTTTTTTAAATGAATACGATTATGTATGTGATTGTATCGATGATATATATGCAAAAGTAGAAATTATTAAATATTGTGTTGCTAATAATATAAATGTTATATCTTCCCTTGGAATGGGAAATAGATTAGATCCAACATGCGTTCATATAACAAAATTAAATAAGACGACTTTAGATCCTTTTGCTAGAAAACTTAGATACATATTAAGAAAAGAAAATATAAATACTTCAAATGTGGAAGTGTCTTTTTCTAATGAAAAACCTATAATAAATAAAACAGTAGTTAGTTCGATGATCTTTTCTCCAAATGCATCTGGACTTGCTATATCAAGTTATATAATTCAAAAGTTACTAAAAAGGGAGGTAGATTAATGAGATTAGAACCTATTCAAAAGATTGCTTCTAAATTAAAAATAAATCCTAAATATGTAGAATACTATGGAAATTATAAAGCAAAGATTGATTTATCTTTGATGGATGAATTAAAAAAGAAAGAAGATGGAAAATTAGTTTTAGTGACCGCTATCACTCCTACTAAAGCTGGGGAAGGTAAAACAACGACATCGATCGCTTTAGTTGAAGGATTAAAATCACTTGGATATGAATCGATGCTCTGCTTAAGAGAGCCTTCAATGGGTCCAGTGTTTGGATTAAAAGGAGGAGCAACAGGAGGAGGTAAAGTTACAATTGAACCAAGTGAAGATATCAACCTTCATTTTACTGGTGATATGCATGCACTCACTTCTTCAATAAATTTAATCTCATCTATTATCGATAATCATATCTATCAAGGAAATGAATTAAACATTGATCCTACAAAAATTAAATGGAAAAGAGCTCTCGATATGAATGATAGAGAGTTAAGAGAAATTGAAATCGGATTAGGATCAAAAATAAATGGAATAAGAAGACATGATTCATTTGAAATAACGGTTGCAAGTGAGTTGATGGCAATATTATGTATTGCAAATGATGAAAATGATTTTAAAGAGAGAATATCAAATATTATTGTTGCTTATACAACAGAAGATAAACCTGTTTATTTAAAAGATTTAAAAATAATTAATGCAATAATGAAACTGATGAAAAATGCATTAAAGCCAAATCTTGTTCAGACAAGTGGAAACAATCCATGTTTTGTACATGGTGGTCCATTTGCAAACATTGCTCATGGGTGTTCAAGTTTAATTGCTACAAAACTTGCTCTTAAATTATCTCCACTTGTTGTTACCGAAGCAGGATTTGCTGCAGATTTAGGAGCTGAGAAATTTTTAAATATCAAATGTCGAGTAGGAGATCTTAAACCTTCAATGTGTGTTCTTGTCGCAACGATTAGAGCACTTAAATTACATGGCGGGATTGAATTTGAAAAACTGAATAAAAGCGATGTTGAAAAAATGTTAATCGGTTGTGAAAATCTAGAAAGGCATTTTAGAAATCTAAGAAAATTTGGTCTTCCAGTTGTTGTTGCTATCAATCATTTTAAAGATGATAGTGATGAAGAAATAAATGCGTTGAAAAAATGGTGTAATGATAGATTAATACCTTTCGCTTTCTTAGATGGATATTTAAAAGGTGGAGATGGTTCAACTCAACTTGCTAATAAGGTTGTCGAAGCATTATTTACTAAACGAAGCGATGGTTTTAAATATTTATACAATACAAACGATTCAATTAAAAATAAGATTCAAACAATTGTAAAAGAGATTTATCGAGCAGATGATGTTGAATATAGCGAAAAAGCAAATGAAGATATCAAACATATTGAAAAACTTGGTTATGATAAATATCCAATTTGTATGGCAAAAACACAATCATCATTTTCTGATAATCCTAAATTATTAAACGCACCAAAAGGATTTAAGATAAATGTTAAAGAAGTAAGATTATCGAATGGGGCTGGTTTTATTGTAGTCATTTGTGGAAATATACTTACCATGCCAGGACTTCCTGAAACTCCAGCTGCTGTTTTAATGGAATCAGAAAAATAACCATGTAATTTTTATCTGATTTAGGCATCTTGTTTATAAGGTGCTTGAGTTAAGAAACGTTTCAAAAAGTTTTAAGATCAATGATAAGACATCATTAGAAGTTTTAAATGATGTTAGTTTTAAAATTGAAAATAATGGTCTTTATTTTGTTGTTGGAAAATCAGGAAGCGGGAAATCAACACTTTTAAATATACTTCAAACAATATTGACTCCAGATAGTGGAGATGTATTACTTGATGATATAAATATTTTTGAATTGAATGAAAGAGAAAGAATAAATCTTTTAAAAAAGGATATTGGTACAATCTTTCAATTTTATAATTTAATAGATTATTTAACGGTAGAAGAAAATTTATTTTTAGCTAGAGAAATAAAAGAAATAGATGACTTAGAATATATAAACTATCTAGTTGAGAAATATGAAATCAAAGAACTTCTACATCAAAAAGTTAGTTTGTTGTCAGGAGGCGAAAAACAAAGAGTTGCAATAATTAGATCTATAATTTCAAAACCTAAAATTTTACTATGTGATGAACCAACAGGCGCACTAGATCATGAGAACGCAATAAAGACAATCGAAATTTTAAAAGAATTGGCTCAATCTTCAATTGTTATTGTTGTAACACATAATGAAGAATACATAGAAAAATATGGAGATGCTTTATTTGTTTTAGAAGATAAAAAACTGAATAAAAAATTTGATAAAAGTGAAAATAAAAATGTAATTAAAATCGATAATAATGAAAATAAAAAATTAAAAATAAATGGATTTAGCAGTCTTTTATCCATAAAGCATATAAAAAATGATTTAAAAATAAATCTAATTTCTTGTTTTTCTATATTGTTAACTCTTCTAGTATTTATGTTCTCTTTTGCTTTTTATAACGGGTATAGTTTAGCTGAAGAAAGTATATTAGATTCATTCATCAATAAAGATGTTTTCTTAATATCAAGAAGTTATCTACAAAACTCTACAAATGAATATCTTCAAATATCTAGAAAAGAAAGGCCTGAAGATGATGATATAGATGATTATTTATATGACATAGAAGATTATGAAATATATGATAATCTAGATTACTTTTATGAAACTCCATATCAAGTTTATTCTAAAAATAATTTATTAAACAATGTTAGATTTTTACCTTATTTTCCTGAAGGCAATTCCAATATTTTTTATGCAAATAATATTTTTTACTCTTCATATCAAAACGATACAAACGAATACGATGTTACGTTTTATAATCTTTATGATTATTTAGATAGCACTAACCATCAATTTATCGAAGAGGAATTTAGATTAGATTTAACTGTTACAATTAGTGCTGTTACCGATGAGTTTTCTTATTTAAATTCGCCAACAATATATTATCCATATTTTTATTTTTATAATTTATTAAGTAGCATAAAAACAACAAGCATAAACGAGACTTTATCTACAAATTATTCATGGTTAGATATTTTAAAAAATGCCGATAAAGATGATGAAATATGTTCCTATGACAAAATAATACTTATTCTAAATGATGATGATATATCGCTTGTTAGAGAGAAGATTGATAATTACGATGTTAATATAGATAATCTCAAAATAGAAAGCGATAATTATACTATTGTTACATCATTTACTTCTTTATCAGAATCATTATTTCTAGGTATTGAATTCTTTTTATTTGTAACAGTCTTATGCACTGTATTTCTTATTGGATTCATCTCTTTTTCATCTTTTATGAAAAAAAGAAAAGAAATAGCAATCTTAAGAGTTCTTGGGTCTTCATCTAATCAAATATTATCAATATTCATAATAAAAGAAGTAATCTTGTTTTGTTTATCATTTTTATGTTCATTAATTTTGTATTTTGTTTGTTCTTATGTAGGCAACAACTTTCTTTATCAAATATTTGCTTATTCAAATATTTTAAACATTTCAATTTTAAGTTTGTTATTAATTTTCTTATCTGGAGTTGTTATTGTATCAATTTGTTCTTATATACCATTAATCGCTTCAAAGAAAATAGATATAGCAAAGGAATTAAAGGAAGAATAGTTTATGTTGAAGTTTGAAAATTTAACGAAGAAATATGGAACAAGAATTATATTGAACAATATCTCCTATAAGTTTGATGATGTAGGTTTCTATACGATATGTGGAGCAAGTGGTAGCGGGAAATCAACACTGTTAAATATATTAGGTTTACTTGATAAGGAATACGAAGATGGAGATATAAAATTCAATAGTACTACCTATTCTTCTTTAGAAGAGAATGATATAAGAAGATTTCGTAACAATAACTTTGGTTTTGTATTTCAATCATTTAATTTATTCGAAAATGATACTGTTTTTAACAATATTTATATGCTTATTGAATACAATACAAATTTATCAAAAGAATATAAGATTCAAAAAATAGAAGATCTTCTTAGTAAATTAAATATTTTACATTTGAAAGATTCAATTGTTAGAAATTTAAGTGGAGGAGAAAAACAAAGAGTAGCCATTGCAAGAGCATTAATAAACAACCCTTCCATTATTTTTTGTGATGAACCAACTGGTTCATTAGATATAAATAGCGGAGAAAATGTATTTCAATTGCTAAGAACATTATCTAAGGATGTTTTAGTAATAACAATCACTCATGATGTAGAGTTAGCAAAGAAATATTCAGATATTTGTCTATTTTTAAATGATGGAAAAATATTGGATATTTTAGAAAATAACCATGCAAAAGTTGAGGAATCATTAAAAATTTTAAAAGAAGAGAAGACAAGATGTGAACCATCTTTATCTTTTTCATTTATCTTAAAACACATAAAAAATAAATTTAAGATGAAAAAAATTAGATATATGTTATCTGCTTTTTTAATTTCTTTTTCTTTAATTACACTTGGTACAACTATCTTAATATCTAGTAGTATTTCTTCTACATTAATTAATGCTTTTAGTTCAATTATTGGTGAGAACTCATTAATATTATCTAGAAAAAATTCAGATAATTTGTTGTTAGATTATTCAGCAGCTTCAAAAGAGATAGTAGATGAAATATATTCCAATTATGAAAGTGATTTAGAGTATGTAGGATGTAACTATTTAGTTGATTTTGAATCATACTTTCAAGACCTAAATAATTTATATAATGTATCCGTTAATCCACACTCTGTTATAACAGGATTTGGTGCGCGTCATTTCAATGAATTCACTTATATTTCAAGTTATAGCGACTACGAATTATATCCATCTTTAAGTAGTTCTTATAAACTATCAGAGGATGAAATCATACTAGGTCTAAACTACTCACAAGTTAGACAGATATGTTTGGATTTAAATATTGTTAGATCTTATGAGGCATTAGCAAATTATATTGAATCTACTGGATGGCAAGTTGGTATATATTTACAAAACGATTATTGGACCTATTCAGATGAGATCACATTTACTGTTAAAGCTATTGTTCCATCTACTAGATCAACTATATATCACACAGACCCATTATTTAATGAATACTTTTTTGAAGACACATTGAGATTCCCTTCCTCATTAGATTTACTTGAAGAAGATGAATACCCTTGGGTTATGAAAAAGATTTATTATGTGAAAACAAAAAATTTCCAAACAGAATTTGCAAATAAAATCATGTATGACTCTTTATATAGTGATTTATTGTTTGATGGTGATAATAAAAATTATTCACCACAAACTTGTTCTGATTTTGGCACATATACAAATAAATTATATGTATATGATGTGTTAAATAGAGGCATCGATTTATCTACTTTAGAAATATTTAAAAATCTAGTTGATGGCAATTTTACTTATTACTTCTCTACCCTTGGAGGATATGTAAATTATGGAACATCTCTTTTTGTTGGTTTTGCTAAACCTATGTATTTAACATTAACTAAAGCAGAAGCAGATCAATTAATTGATACTTATACGATTGTGCCTTTAGAAGATAAAGATGATGTATTAGCACCTGATTATGCAATAAATGGTTACGTGTTTAATTCTAGTAGCCAAGATTTAAAGATGAAAGTGTGTCAAGGGAGCGAAACAGTTGCTGGTTCATTACCTAATAAGGTAACAGAGATTGCAATATCTCAAGGGATCGTTGATTATTACAATTTAATAACCTCAGATATATTAAATCAGCAAATATATTTAACTTTTAATTATGAAGATGCAGAGTTAGAAACTACTGTAAGAAGATATTACAAAACTACATCATTAAAAGTGACTGGAATTGTCCAAGGAGATTATTCGTTATCTATATATCAAAATTCTGAATTCTCAATCTCATTATTTAGAGATCTCTTTCAAGAAAGCGCATTTGATTTGATGATTGATACAATTGTAATAACCCCAGAAAATGAAATAGATTCCGAAAAACTTGAGCAAATTAATAGATACTTTGATGATTATGTTATTACTAACCCTATAGATATCATCAATGAATCAATAAATGAAACGATATCATATCTTCAAATAATTCTTTTATCATTTTCATTAATCACAATCATTTCTTCAATTGTAGTTTTATCCATAATTAACCTCATCAATTTAGAAGAAGATAAAAAAGAAATTGGAATATTTTCTTTACTTGGGTTCTCAAATGCTGAAATATTGAAAGTAGAATTATGCCAATCTATTGTTTTTACTATCGGTTCATTCATATCAAGTTCGGTTTCTATAGTGTTTGTTAGCATATTAATAAATCAAGTATTTGAATCTGAATTTGGGCTATCTAGCACCTTTATTTTCCCAACTGAATCGATAATTTTGATGTTGATAACGACAATTGTCATTACCATAATATCCTTATTCTTCATTTATAAACCGATTAAAAACATTGATTTAGTTAAAGTCTTACATAGTTAATTCATTATTTCAAACTAAACAAAATCAATAAATTTTTGAATTTGATATTAATCAAAAAAACATCTAAACTCTATCTTTTTTTCATAAAAATACGGGGGATTTAGAAAAAATACGGGGGATTTAGATTAAAAATACTTTTGTATGAATAAGGTTTTATATATAATTTAATATATTTTTTATGCGAGGATTTAGTAATGGAAAAAGTGAAAGGTATTGTAAAATCTTTCAACAGTGTTAAGGGTTACGGATTTGTTGATGATTTAGAGGGAAACGATTGTTTTTTTCATTATCAGTCTTTAAACGTTGAAGGTTACAAGACGGTTAAACCTGGAACTTCTGTATTATTTGTTAAAGAAAACACAGAAAAAGGTTTACGTGCAACCGATATAGATATTGTTACTGAATAGATAACTATCTATAAAACTGCCTAGCTATTGGGTTACAATAGCTTTTTTTATTGTGATAAGAAATGTTATATAATAACTCACTTGAGGAGTTAACGTAGATGGGATTAAAAGCTGGAATTGTTGGATTACCAAATGTAGGAAAATCTACATTGTTTAACGCGATAACGCTAAATCATGTGGAAGCTGCAAATTATCCTTTTGCAACCATTTCTCCAAATGTTGGTACAGTTCTTGTCAATGATGAAAGAGTAGATAATTTAACTAAATTATTTAACCCTAAGAAAACTATATATACAACTTTTGAGTTCGTTGATATTGCAGGACTTGTCAAAGGCGCATCAAAAGGGGAAGGACTTGGAAATCAATTCTTATCTCATATTAGAGAGGTGGATGCAATTATAGAAGTAGTTAGGTGTTTTGATGACAATGAAATAATTCATGTCGAAAACAGCATAGATCCAATAAGAGATATTGAAATTATTAATTTAGAATTAGTGATCGCTGATTTAGAAGTTGTTAACAATAGACTTGGGAAAATTTCTAATAAAGCAAGGATTTCTAAAGATAAAGATGCAATTATTGAAATCGATGCATTAAATAAAGCTAAAGACGCCTTAGAAAAAGAAATACCTTTAAGGAAAATAAATTTTACTAACGATGAAGTTAAGTTACTTAAAAACTTTAATCTACTCACTATTAAACCAATAATCTATATTGCAAATGTTTCCGATAATGATTTAGTTAATATTGAAGAAAGTAAATATTATAAACAAGTAAAAGAGTATGCTAATGCTGAAGGAAGCAAAGCATTAGCAATATCGTGTTCTATAGAAAACGAACTAGCATCACTATCAAAAGAAGATAGAGCTTCCTTTTTAGAAAGTCTAGGCATCTCTACTATTGGTTTAGACAATTTAATTAAAGAATCATATAAACTATTGAATTTATCAACTTTCTTTACAGTAGGTAGTGATGAAGTTAGAGCTTGGACATTTAAAAACGGTATGCCAGCTAATGAATGTGCAGGAATTATACATACCGACTTTAAAAAAGGATTTATTAGAGCTGAAGTGTATTCTTATGAAGATATTATGACTTATAAAACCGAGACTGCATTAAAAGAGGCTGGTAAATTAAGAATTGAAGGAAAAGATTATATTGCAAAAGATGGTGATATTTTCTTTTTTAGATTTAATGTTTAGGATTTTTTATAAAATTTATATATGTTAAGAATTGGACTAGGAAAAGATATACATAAACTAGAAAAAGGAGATTACTTAGTATTAGGAGGAGTTAAAATTGCTTCTAATTTTAAATCTGTTTCATTTTCTGATGGAGACGTCTTAACTCATGCTTTAATTGATGCTCTACTTGGATCTATTGGAAAAGGAGATATTGGAGATCTTTTTAAAGACGATGATATTAAGAATAAAGATAGATCTTCCATTGAATTTTTAAAAGAAGTTAAAAAAATACTAGATAAAGAAAAAGCACATATTGTAAACATCGATTCATATATTGCTTTAGAAGAGCCTAAATTAAAGGAAAATAAGGCAATTATTAGAAAAAACCTTGCTAAAACCCTGTTAATTAATGAAAATTTAATTAATATAAAAGCAGGAACAAATGAGGGTTTTGGTTCAATTGGAAGAAAAGAAGCAATTGAAGCAATTGTTGTTTGTTTAGTGGAGGTCAAAGATTGATATGGTAAAAAATAAAAAAGTTAGAGTGAGATATGCACCTTCACCAACAGGATATCTACATATTGGAGGTGCAAGAAGCGCCCTATTTAATTATGTATATGCCAAAAAATATAAAGGTGATTTCATCATAAGAATAGAAGATACAGATATAGAAAGAAATATAAAAGGCGCTGAACAATCTCAAATTGAAGATTTAGAATGGCTCGGATTAAAAGCTGATGAATCTCCTTTTAAACCAAATAAAAAATATGCTCCATACCGCCAAACTGAGAAATTAGATATCTATAAAAAATATGCCAAAGAATTACTCGATAAAGGATATGCCTATGAATGCTATTGTACCGAAGATGAATTAGCTGAGATGAAAGAAGAACAATTATCAAGAGGTGTTAAATCCTTTAAATATGATAGGCATTGCCTTAATTTATCAAAAGAAGAAATAGATAAGTATAAAAAAGAAGGAAGAAAACCAACTATCAGATTGAAGATGGAAAAAGGAGTGACCTTTAAATTTAATGATTTAGTTAGAGGAGAAGTTTCCTTTTTGAGTGATGATATTGGAGATTTCGTCATCATGAAAAGCAATGGAATTCCAACGTATAACTTTGCTGTTGTGATTGATGATTATTTAATGGAAGTATCTCATATTTTAAGAGGAGAAGAACATTTATCTAACACTCCTAAACAACTTCAAATATATAAATATTTTGGGCGGGAACCTCCTCTTTTTGGACATATGACTATCATCGTTAATGAAAAAGGAAAAAAACTATCAAAAAGAGATAATGATATAGTCCAATTCATATCACAATATAAAGAACAAGGTTATCTACCTGAAGCTATATTTAATTTTTTATATCTACTTGGATATTCTTCAGTTGATAACAAAGAGTTTTTCACTATGGATGAAGCAATAGAATCTTTTGACCCTTCAAGACTTTCTTCATCTCCATCGATGTTTGAAATTAAAAAACTTCAATTTATAAATTCATATTATATAAAGCACCTTGATGATAAGGCATATTTTAAATTCATAACACCTTATATTCAAAAAGTTAAAGGCTTAAATAAACTAGATAACTCAACTCTATTAGAATATTCATTAATATTCAAAAATGAAATAATCAAAGGAGAAGACATCACCTCTTTTTTAAATCAGATCATAAACTATGAAGAGAATGTCATCTCCAAAGAAGAAAAAGATCTATTAAAGAATAGTTCATCAAAACTAGTTATAAAATCAATAAAAGAAAAAATATCTAGTTTTAACGAAGATTTTGATAAAGATAATGTGAATTTATTATTTAAAGAAGTTCAAAAGGAAACATCATTGAAAGGTAAAGATTTATACATGCCTATTAGACTTGCACTCACTAATATGAGTCATGGAGTAGAAATGTATAATATTTTTAAAATCTTAAAGAAAAAAGAAATTTTAAAAAGATTAAATAAATTATTATCTTAGTTAGATATTTAGATATAGTTTGTATATAATTAATTTCCAAGGAGAGATATAAAAAATGAGTGAAGCAAACATTAAAAGATCAATGGTCGATGTTGCATATGACATCATGGTAAGAGAAAAAAAGATATTTAAATTTAATGAACTATATAGTTTAGTTGCTACTGAACTTGGCTTTGATGAAGATACCAAAACAAGTCGTATATCTAAGTTCTATACCAATCTATCATTAGATGGTAGATTTGTTAATTTAAGTGACTACACTTGGGATTTAAGAGCTAACCAAACATTTGAAAAAGCTCACATCGAAATGAAAGAATATTATTCCGCACTTGATGAAGAACACGGAATCAAAGTCAACGAAGAAGGAGAAGAAGTTAAAATCGATGAACATGATGATGGCGATGACGACGATGATATTCTTCAAGTAGAAGAAGAAGAGATGGAAGAGTACGAATCTGAAATCCTCGACTAATAATGAGAAGGAGATAATTATATTTATGCCAAAAATTAAATTAGTTAATATGTGCAACATGTTAAAGAAAGCACATAAAGAACATTATGCAGTTCCTCAATTCAATATAAATAACTTAGAATGGCTTAGCGCCATCCTTGATGAATGCCAAGCACTTAAATCTCCTGTCATACTAGGTGTATCTGAAGGTGCCATGAGATATATGGGTGGATTCGACACCATCGTTGGAATGGTCAACGGATATCTTAATAACAACAACATTACAGTACCTGTTGCTCTTCATTTAGATCATGGATCAAGTTTTGATGTATGCAAAAAAGCAATCGATGCTGGATTCTCATCTGTTATGATCGATGCAAGTCATCACGAGTTTGAAACAAACATCAAAATAACAAAAGAAGTTGTCGACTACGCACATGCTAGAAAGGTCTCAGTAGAAGCAGAACTTGGACATGTCGGAGGTCAAGAAGATGATGTCGCCTCTCAAGGTGTCTTATATGCAGATAAAGATGAATGTTTAAAAATGGTTCAATTAACAGGTATCGATTGTTTAGCTCCTGCTCTTGGTTCAGTCCATGGACCATATAAAGGTGAACCAAAACTTGGTTTTAAAGAAATGGATGAAATAAATAAACTTGTTAAAATTCCTCTCGTCCTCCATGGAGGTAGTGGAATACCAGATTTCCAATTGAAAATGGCAATTGAAAGAGGTACAGCAAAAATTAATGTAAACACCGAAAATCAAATTGCTTTTGCAAAAATACTTCGAGAAGTATGTGCTACCACAGATCCTGAAACTGTATATGATCCAAGAAAACTTTTAGGTCCAGCCAAAGAAGGAATCAAAGCTGTAGTTAAAGAAAAATGTAGCGTCTTTGGATCCGTTAACAAAGCGTAATTTATAAACATATTAAATAAAATATTTCTAAAAATAATAAAGTTTTACGGAGTATTTGCTAAAAATACTCCGTTTTTAAAAACATTATTTTTTATGTCCACCGATTTGATTATGTCTAGTCTTTGCAGTAGAAGGAGATGTAAGAGAAGATAACCTTAAAACCGAATTATCTCCATAATGATCTTTGATTTTATCCATAGCAGTTAACTTAGCTTTCTCTTTAAGATATGTTTTATCATCTAGTGAAAATAGATTAATTTGGTTGCTTCTAAAATTAGATAATTTACCAAGAGAAACATGAACTTGTCTAATTGGTTTTTCAAGACAGTACTTATCTAAAAGATACATACATGCTTGATATATTTCTAAATCGATATCAGTTGATGTCATCAAACTTACCTGTCTTGAAAAACCAGCAATTTCATCATTAAAAGAGTAGGTAATTGATAAAGATACAAGTTCTGTATAAAAACCATATTTTCTAAGTCTAACCGTTAGATCATCAATCATCTCTTTAATAATTAATTTTATTTCTTCTTTTGTATAATCTCTCATCAACACTTGGCCAATGGAGATGTTCTTATTAATTGGATTATATTTATCTCGAATATTTGTCTCATCAATTCCATTTGCGTTATTATGAAGCTCTTCACCCATCACACCAAATAATTTTATTAAAATATCTTTATCATAATGAGCTAAATCATAAACAGTATAGATACCTAAATTATTTAATCGTTTTTGATAACCAGCTGATATTCCCCAAAGTTCAGATAATGGTTTAATTGGCCAAAGTTTTGTTGGTATATCATCTTTTGTCCGTTCTGCTAAATAATAATTATCTACCTTATTATTTTTACCTTCTTTATCATTACAAATTTTTGCTAAAAACATGTTAGGGCCGATGCCACATGTCAAAACTAGTTTTGTCTTTTGATATACTCTATCTATTATTTTTTTACATAGTTCTTTAGGTGTAGATTTATGTAGTTTTAAATAAGGAGATAGATAGATAAAACATTCATCAATTGAATAGATATGGATATCATCTTCTGCAACAAAATCTAACATCAAAGAGAAGATATAAGCGGAGGCTTTTACATACTTTTCCATTTGAGGAGGTGCAAGAATTAATCCAGGTATATTTTTGGGTATCTCTCTTAATCTACATCTAGATGGTACACCAAGTTTTTTTAAATATGGAGATACACTTAGTACGATTGTTGATTCTTTTCTTGTCGTATCAGTTACAGCAAGTGGAGTTGAAAAAGGATCGCGTCCTCTTTCGACACATTCAAATGTTGCATAGAATGCTTTTAAATCAAATACAGCGTAATATTTTTCCATATCAAAAATATTTAACCATATAGAACAAGTATTTTTAAGTACACATTTAAAAATTTAATTTTGTATGTTTGTGTTTATGAAAATATATACGAAATCTGCAAGTCTTTTTGATTATACAAAAAATATTAAACAAAAATGAAAAAGATGTATAAACCTTTCGCATTTTTTGTAAAAATATATAATATAATATATTAACAACAGGGAAATACATATGTGAAGGAAGAATAAAGATGGTAAAAGCTTTAAGTACATTAACAAGTATATTCAATGGCGATATTACCGCCGAACTAATAGTTGAATTTGTTTTTGTAGTTATGCTTTTGGTTTTATTCAATGTTTTTGTTCTTGTTCTTGTAAGAAGAATAACTGTTCTTGTTTCTTCTATAATCTTTACAGCTGGATTTCTTATATCATATGTTTTTGGTTCAACAACATTACAAATTTTATTTGTTGCTGGATTAGTGATGTTATTTTTAATTTCTATGTTTGCAAACTTAGCTGAATTTAGAAAGTTTTTTGCAAATAATATCGATAAAAATAAGAAACGAAAACAAAGAAAAATCAGTTTTATCAAAAGAATGCGTTTAGAAAAACTTTCCAACAAAGAATCATTTTATGAAGTTATTAATAGTACCGTTTTATATTTATCACAAAATAAAATTGGAGCCATCATGACTTTTGAAAGAAATGATAATTTGTCAGAATTATCCTTCTTAAAAAACGGAGTTAAATTAAATTGTCCTATCACAGAAGAATTGTTAGTTACAATATTTTATCCAGGAACTAGATTACATGATGGAGCAGTGATTATCAAAAATAATTTGATCGAGTATGCTAGTGTTTTTTTTCAACCATCCACTAAACCATTACATGGGAAATATGGATCAAGACATAGAGCAGCTCTAGGTATATCTGAAATATGTGATGCAGTAACAATTGTTGTATCTGAAGAAACTGGTAGAATCTCTATTGCTCTCAATGGTGATTTAAGTTCTTTCTCTAATGATAATTTTATCAAAGCGTTCATTAACTTCATGCAAGAAGAAGAGAATTAAACTCTTCTTATTAAATGTGAGGGAACTACTTTGAAAAGTAATAAATCATTAGAAGAAAAGTATCTTGATTTTCTAAATGATTTAATAACAAAAATTGACCTAAGTATAATGCTTGAAGATACTAAATATGTATCTACATTAAAAAAAGAAATCAAACAATTAATCAAAGACACTTACTATCAATCAAAAATAAATAAATTAAAACAAAGTGAAATCAATAAAGTAAAACTATATCTTTTTGTTATAAATTCATCATCAATATTTTTAAAAGATAATTTTGTTTTGCATACTATTTTAAAAAAAGATGAAGATATAACCGAAGCAATTTATCATCTTTTTAAATCGTTACATATTTATAAAAAGCTTTTTGATGAGTTTAAAAAAGATATAAAAATTAATTTATTTGATATTTTAAATAGAGCAAGTTCTTTGAATTTGTATTATTATATTGATGATGTTAATAATATGTTGGATGTTTCAAATTTGAATGAAGTTGATTTAAATAAATTGACCTCTAAAGAATTAGAAATCACATCTAAAGAATTCAATAAACTAAACATTAAAAAATTACTAAATATTTAAAAAAGAAAGGAGAAAAAAGAATGTCTACACACATCAATGATAATGCTAAATTTGCAAAAACTGTCCTCATGCCAGGAGACCCACTGAGAGCTAAATACATTGCTGAAAATTATTTAGTTGATTATAAATTAGTGACTGAGACAAGAGGAATTTTAGGATACACTGGAAAAACAAAAGATGGAAAAAATATCTCTGTTATGGCAAGCGGAATGGGCATTCCAAGCATCGGTATTTATTCTTATGAACTATATAAATTTTATGGCGTTGAAAACATTATAAGAATTGGCACATGTGGAGGTTATCAAAAGCATGTTCATGTGGGTGATGTGATACTTGTAACATCTTCTTCATCTTCATCAAACTTTGCTTATCAATTTGATTTAAAAGGCGGAGTGCTTTCTCCTTGTTCTGATTTTTCTCTTTTATATAAGGCATATAACAACGCATTAAAATTGAATTTAAAAGTGCATGTTGGACCAATCTTTAGTTCAGATGTTTTCTATGATGCCGATCCTAATTATTATAAAAAATATGCTGATCTAGGCGTATTAGGTGTAGAAATGGAAAGTTATGGATTATTTATCAATGCGATGAAACTTAATAAAAAAGCATTATGTATCTTAACTGTATCAGATACATTTGTTAATAAAAACGAAGCTGATTTAACTAAAGAAGAAAGACAAGAAAAACTTAACGACATGTTTAAACTCGCTTTAACAATGGGAGATTAATATTTATAATAAAAATATATGTATAGAGTTCTAGATGATTCATTTGATTTTCTTTCTCCGTTAATGATTGTTATATACGTCATTGTTGGTCTTTTAATTGTTGGAACAATAATATTTTTAATATTAAAATCTCCAAAGGTAAAAACTAAAATTGAATTCTCAAATGAAAGATATAGATACATATATTATAAGAAGGTAAAAGAGATTGCTAATAAATATGATTTTTATCTAGTTAATAATGTTGAAATTGATACAAGAGATGAGGTCGTATGTAAAATAGATCATATCTTATTTGCTAATAAATATATTTACGTCATAAAAGATAGATATTATAGAGGAACAATAAGTGGAGAAAAGGCAAATAAGAAATGGTATTTTCATCCAAATGATAACGAAGTATTTGAAATGGATTCACCTCTTTTACAAAACCAAAGAAGGGTTGATCATCTTGCTGCTGTAACCGCAATTGATAGATCTTTTTTTATATCAATTGTTATCATCAATGATAACTGTGTAGTGAAAAGCAATGATGATTTAAATAGTGAAAATTCATTTATTGTTTCTTTATCTCAATTACCTCGACTAATTAAATTTATTGAAAGTCGAAAAGTTATGAACTTAAATCAATCTCAATTAGAAAAAGTTGCTAGCGATATTGCACATCTATACGGACAATCAAAATACAAAAATGAAAACTAAATATTATCTATTTAAAGCCATATATAATTTTAAAAAAAACTTTTTAAAATATTTATCTATAACAACAATGACGATTGCTATTCTTTTAATATTTTATGTTATTTCGACCATCATTCTCGTATCCAATGATGATCTATTTAACTCTTTATATGGATATATTGTTTTTGTAATAACAGCTGTAATAATTTGTCTTCTTCTCAATCCAATACTTGAAGCATATGTGTTTGCAATTGATGTTGGGAGTGACCAAACGCTCAAAACAGAAAATGATTCATCTAAAGATGGTTCAAATATTATCACTGAGCCATCATATTTTAGAAATTTTAGATACGGTTTAAAGCATAAATTAAGAATAAAAAATAGAAGCTCGATCAAAGTTTTAAATAATGTTGTTCGCTCTGTTTTTATCTATTTGATTTTATTTGTTATATGGCAATACATAACATTATATGTTTTATCTATAACAGATGAGACTGTAAATAATCTATATAATCTTCTCTTAAACGGATTAGCTACTGAGGAACAACAAAACGAGCTCTTTCAAATCATAGCTAACTCTGTTCCATTTGCGATTGGTAATTTCTTTAGTTTGCTAATTTCATTTTTATCTTTCTTTTATTTTTTATTCATATACTTATTTAAATCATCGCTTGGAAATTCATATTATACAGTTCTTAAACCAAACAGACTCACAACTGTAAATAAGACATATAAAGATAATAGAAAGGTGTTTTTGAAGCCATATTTAGTGATTCTTAGTGTGATACTATTCATCTTTTCTGTTGTCTTCGCACTATGTTATTTTTCATTATACTTTTTTACTTCGATGAGTAATTTTATTTTTATAACAGAAACTTCATTGTTCATAGGGATTATATTTATCTTACTTTTTGTTCCATGTATCTTTGAGCTTTATAAAGCACTTAAGATCACATTTAATGTTTATTTTATGATGAGTTTTATTCCTTACATGAAATCATATTTAAATGATTTAACAAATGATAATTATGAAATAGCTTCAGATATAGAAAAAGAAAAATTTATCAGAAAGTTATGTAACAACGATCTACATCAAGTTTTAACTTTTGGTAATTTATATTATCTTCAATTAGATTTGGAATATGATATATATGAAAAGTTTGAAGATTTTGTAGATGAAAAAGAAATGAATTTAATTAGAGCATTTATGAATACCAATCAATCCATAAAAGAAGAGATTGATGTAAATAAAGATTGAAAACAAATAAAAAACTCCTCAGTAGGAGTTAACACTTCATCTGGAGCAGGCGACGGGAATCGAACCCGCGTATCTACCTTGGCAAGGTAGTGTTCTACCATTGAACTACGCCTGCGTGCCATACTATTATATTAAAGTCGCTTAATTATTGCAAAGGAGAAGTTAAGTCAAATGGAAGATAGGGTAGCACTAGCAAATCTCATATTTAAAGATATCAAAGAGACAATAGAAGATTTAGAAAATAAATATCCTGCTAGAGATTTAAAAGAAGGAGCAAAGGTTACGAGATTTGCACCTTCTCCAACAGGTTTTTTACATATTGGAAGTTTGTTTACTGCTCTTGTTGCCAAAAAATTAGCTAAAGACTCAAATGGTGTATTCTTTGTTCGATTAGAAGACACCGACAGTAAAAGAGAAGTCGAAGGAAGCAAAGATAGTATCATCTCTCAACTAAAACAATTTGGTCTAGAAAATGATGAAGGGTATGTAAATGATAGAAAAGAAATAGGACAATATGGTCCATATAAACAATCTAAAAGAAAAAAGATATATCGAACAGTTATCAAACATATGATTATAAATGACCTAGCATATCCTTGTTTTGCTAGTGAAAAAGAATTAAATGAACTTAGAGAAAAACAAAAAGAAAAAAATGAGATAACAGGATATTATGGAGAATATGCTATCTATAGAAATCTACCTATAAAAGATGCAATCAAATATATCAAAGAAGGTAAACCATATGTCATAAGATTTAAATCTAATGGTAACCATTTAAATAAGATAAAAGTACATGATGAGGTTAAAGGAGATTTAGAGTTATCTCAAAACGATCAAGATGTAGTTATATTGAAATCTGATGGTCTTCCAACATATCATTTTGCTCATGTCGTCGATGATCATTTCATGAGAACAAATCTTGTAACAAGAGGAGA
>CAZJPX010000004.1:0-26483 GCA_964548325.1 uncultured Staphylococcaceae bacterium | reverse complement strand
ACTTAGAAAAAGAAAATGTTGAGATGACTCTCAACTATGATGATAAAGAATTTGAACCTACAGTTCTTCCAGCATATTATCCTAATTTATACGTAAATGGATCTGAAGGTATCGCAGTTGGTATGGCAACCAACATCCCACCACACAATCTAAACGAGATTTGTAATGCGGTCATTTATAGAATTAAACATCCTCGATGCGAATTAAGCGAACTTTTAGAGATAGTTAAAGGTCCAGATTTTCCAACTGGTGGGAAAATGTATAAGACAGATGAGATTGCTCAAATCTATAGCACTGGTAAGGGACATGTCGATCTCGTATGTAAAACAAGCATCATCGAAGGAAAAGATACCAATACAATATTAATAACAGAGATTCCATTTGGAGTTATTAAAAAGACCATTCCTTATCGAATCGAGTTGATTAAAAAATCAAATGAAGTTGATGGGATAGTAGAAGTAAAGGATCTATCTGAAGGAGATGATGTTAGAATTGAGGTCATCTTAAAAAAAGAAGTCGATCCTCGCGTGATCGAACAATTTTTAATCAATAGAAAAATTTTAAGAGATTCCTATTCTGCAAATATTGTTGCAATTGTCGCTAATCATCCTCGAACATTAACTTTGACAAGTTATTTAGATACTTTTATATCTTTTCAAGTAGATGTAAGAATTAGAGGATTTAAGTACGATTTAGAAAAAGCAGAAGCTAGAGAACATATCGTCTCTGGTTTAATTAAAGCTTTAAGCATGATAGATCAAGTTGTTAAAATCATTAGAAAATCTAAAAACAAAGCTGATGCTAAGATCAACTTGATGAATGCATATGATTTCACAGAGATTCAATCTGAGGCAATCGTCACGATGCCTCTTTATAAATTAACCACAACCGATGTTCAAACATACATCGATGAACAAGCAGAACTCATAAAAACGATCAATTGGTTAAAAGAAGTATTAGCAAGTGAACAAAAAATTAAAAAGATTATTATTCAAGATTTAGAAGCATTAAATAAAAAATATCCTACTCCTAGGAAAACTGAGATTATTGATGCTCCTGCTGAACAAATAAATGTTAATAAGAAGGATTTAATCGCTCAAGAAGATCTATTCGTAGTTATCACGCGAGATGGATATGTAAAAACATCCTCCTTGAAGAGCTTTAAAGCATCGAATAATGCATTACCTGGCGTGAAGGAAGGCGATACCGTAGTGATGAACGATCTAGTTAGTAACATGGATACGATTCTTGCATTCACCAACAAAGGTAACTTCATGTTTATTCCGGTTTATGAGATTCAAGAAGGTCGATGGAAAGATGAAGGAAAACATATCAACTACATGTGCAACTTACCTCTTGATGAAAGTATTGTTAGATGTATCCAAGTATCTGATTTTAACCGCAACGTATTTATCGGAATGGTATCTAAGCGAGGTATGGTTAAAAAGACACATCTATCTGAATTCATCGCAAGTAGATGGAGTAAACCAATTAGATGTATGAAATTAGATAAAAGCGATGAACTTGCTGATGTCAGTGTCTTAAGTGGAAAATCAAATATTTTAATCACCACTGAACTTGGAACCTACACCTTATTTAAAGAGACACAAGTAACTGATACTCATTTGTCATCTTCAGGCATCAAAGCTATTAAACCATCCGCTTTAAAACAAGCAAACATCATCTCTCTTTTATCATTTAGAGCAGATGAAAGAAATAAACTTGCAATCTTAACTAACAAGGGATGTTTTAGAGTTTATGATTCTTCTAAATTAGTAGAGACTGATCGACTTGCAAGAACGACATATTTAATGTCTTCTTTTAAGAAAGATATTCATAAGATTATCTATCTTAATAAGCTAAGTAAATCTGAAAAAGAATTTAATTATATTGCACTTTTACAAGATAATTCAATTTTAGAAGGGAAAACCGATGATTTATCTTTAGTTCCAGCGGATGTTAATTGTAAGACAAATATAAAACTAAAGAAGGGACAAATTATCATTAGTCTATATAGAAATAACGTTCAATGGATCAACGATAAAACCATTGAAGAGGTCGGCATAAGACAACAAAAGAAAGCCGAAGATATTCAAATTGATGAAGAAGGAAATGCTACAGTTGAACTAACTCTTACAGCTGCTGTAGATACTAAATCAAAAGAAGATAAAACAAAGAAAATCAAAGTCACTAAAACGTCATCCTATTCTTATAAAGAAAGAGTTAAAGATATCCCAAAAGAAAAACCAAAAGAAGAAGATTATGAACGTCCAAAACTTTCAAGTACTACCAGCTCTTTCCTTGATAAGTTAAGAGGAGCAACCAAACCTGAACCACCAAAGAAAAAAGTAAATACGAATGTAAAAATACCTGTAAAATTTGTTGAACGAGATGAAGAAGATGAACCATTTGAAGATGACGGTTATACACCTTCACTCTTTGATGATTTGGGTGAATAATATTAGTGATGTCTAAATTAAAATATTATATTCCTTATGCTTGTTTTGAGAGTATATTTGATATTGATGTAGATTATTATAAAAAAAATAACATCAAATATATTTTTTCAGATTTAGATAATACACTCGACCCTTATTATAATAAGGTCGCTTCAACAAGAACCATTGAATATATCAATAAAATTACTGCATCAAATATAACCTTTATTGTTATCTCTAATAATTCAAAAAAACGTGTAACCCTCTACATAAACTCAATCAAAAATGATAAAATTAAGTGGATATCTAGAGCATGGAAACCTAGAACAAGAAAAATTGATGCTTTTATCAAAGAGAATAATATTGATAAAAGTCAATCTATTTTTATAGGCGATCAACTGATTACTGATATCAAAGTTGCTAACAAGCTCAATATTAGATGTATTTTAACAAAAGAGCTTGTGAACAAAAACCAACTCATATCAAAGTTTAATAAATACAGAGCAAAATTAATTTATAAGAAACTTGATAAAAAAGGTTTATTAAAAGGTTGGAGGGAACTAGATGGCAAAGCTAACAAGAATCCGTAGATGTTATCATTGCGGAGAAGAGTTACAGACAAGCAATCCTGATGAAGTCGGATATATTGATGAGAAAGCATTAGATAAATACGACCATTTTCTTTTGTTATGTAATAATTGTTATAACACCCAACGATTCAGCTCATCTCCAAAAGAGGCAAACTTTGATAATCAATATCTAACCATCCTAGATGAGATTCAAAAAAAGAAATCACTCGTAGTTTATGTCATCGATTTATTTTCTTTTGAAGGTTCATTCATCTCTAAGATCACTGAAAAATTACGTGGTTTAGATGTTTTAGTAATTGCAAATAAAAGAGACTTATTACCAATTAAAGCTAATGATGAACAGATTATAAAATACGTCGAGCATCGATTGAAAGTTTTACAACTTGAGATCAAAGATGTCGTTTTAACATCTACTAATCCAAATATGAATATCGACTTGATGTATCAAAAAATATATGAGTACGGACATACCCGTGATGTATATTTTGTTGGGCCTTCCCTCAGCGGTAAATCTGCTCTCATCACAGAATTTTTAAAGATATATAATAATCCAACCGTCTCTTTTGTTAGGACAATCACTTTTGAAGGAACATCTCTTAGAGGGTTCGCGATTCCTCTTGATGATAAATCATATCTATATGAAACTCCTGGTACGAGTACTGATAACTCTATTATTAGTAAGGTCGAAAAACCTGTTCAACATCTAATAACTCCAAGAAAAAGAGTGACCGAAAAAAGAATATTATTATTTAAGCATCAAATATTATTTCTTGGAACATTAGCTGCTATTCGACTTGAATCTAATAAGAGAGTTTCGATCTCTTTGTATGTTTCAAATAAGGTTGAGACCTATACTACTAAATATAAAGGTAATCATACAATAGATGATGCAATAAGATTAAAAAAAGCAAAACCTAATACCGATATCATTAAAAAATCTGCCGATTTTGATGTCTATAATATCGAGGTGACTGAAGAAGGAAGTAGAGATATTGGTATTTTAGGACTTGGATGGTTCAATTTTAAGGGTGAGCAACAAATATTTAGAATATATGTTCCAAAGGGTGTTTTTGTCTTCACTACTCGTGCAAAGATTTAAAACTTTATGCTAAACAACCATCAGAAAACTTTTATTAGAAAATACGCCAGTGCAAATAAAATAAATAAATATACAATTGGTAAAAATCTTTTAGATAGATCTGTTTTAGAGATGTTAAATAAAGCTTTGCTTAGGCATGAAGTGATTAAGATCTCTTTTTTAAAGTCCGCTTTTATTAATGTGAGCAAAGAAGAGATCGTTTTGGATATCCTTGGTTCACTTCATGCCGAGTTAGTTTCATCGATTGGAAATACAATTGTTATTTATAAGCCTAATATGAAACTAACTCATTCTTTATGTAAAGAGGTAAATAAGCTCTAAATATGAACAAAGGCAAGCTAGATTTAGATAAATTGTTAAATGTAGAATCAAACAAAAAGGAATTATTGAACCTACTTTTTGATTCTTTAAAAGGAGACGAGCTTAGATATGTACACTCTTTAAGCGTTGCTGATTTAGCCTATAAGATTGCTATCTCTAATAATTTAAATGAACCTCTAAAATTTTATTTTGTCGGTTTGATTCATGACCTATGTAAAAATTATGATAAAGAATATTTATATCAAATTATTACAAGCAAGTTTGAAAAGGAGACTCAGAATAATATTCCTAACTTTGCATATCATGCCTTTGCCTGCCCTCATATAATTCATAGCATATTTGAATATGATGATAATGATATAGATAATGCAATCATCTATCATTGTACTGGTAGAGACAAGATGTCCACATTAGAAAAAATAATTTTTGCTGCTGATAAAATTGATCCTAAGAGAGGATATGATTCAGCTGATATGATAAACTTAATGCTAAAAGACTATAAGCAAGGATTTATAAAAGTGTTAAATGAAAATAGATTATTTTTATATAAGAAAACTCAATATGCTAATGAGAATTATTTTACGAAGAGATGTTATGAATATTATCTAGAAAAGGAGTGATAATGAGAAGATTAAAATTAGTAAACACCTTAATGGACCTTATTAAAGGTAAGAAAGCTAAAGACGTCGTATTATATGATACTAGAAGAAAGAATGCTTTCTACGATTATGTGATCATATGTACATCACGTAATATTAAAAACAGTGAAGCCATTGTCGATGTTGTAGAAGAAGCAATATTAAATAATAAAAAAGCCCCAGGCATCAAAAACATCGAAGGAAAGAATGGATCTGGTTGGATGATAGTAGATGCAAAAAACATTATAGTTCATGTATTTACTAAAGAAGAAAGAAAACGAATTGACATCGATAAACTATTAACTGAAATGAATTATAGACACTACATAAATTAATAATTCTGCCAGAATACAATTAACTTCGTATAATATTTATTATGTAAATAAACTAATGCATTTTGTTCGATATTATCGTTTAAATTTTTATAAATTTTATATCCATCATGTTTTATATGAACATCGAGACAATGTTATTTCCCACATCTATAAATACTAAATAATTACTAAATTTATTAAAATTAAATTGTTAATTTAACAAGGAATTGGTTGTTCTTTTTTACATTTAATGATCAATTGAGTCAAAAGCAACATATAGATTTCTAGTATCTTATAAACAACTTCTATAGCTATCTCATCTATCACCTCGTTTGTTCCTTCTCCAAATTCTACAAACTTCCTTTTGTTGATAAACCTTATATCTAATAAGGAACCATACACATCTTTATCTACCCCATTCTCTTGCATTTTGAATTTCACTAGCTTTAAGTTTTGTTTATTATCTATTTGTTCCTTACTATACAAAGGGCAAACTAAGACTCGCGGATTCAATTGAAATGAGTCGTTTAATATCAAACAATATCCGACATTGTAATCACCAAATATGTTGGTGTTTTTTGCATACTTTCTTATTTCTCCTTTTCTTAAAACAACATCATAAAAACGTTTATAGTCTTTATCTTTATTCTTTCTTAATTTTTCTTCACCAAATTTATTAATGATTGTTTCTTTTTCCATACCACACCTTTTTGCTCTCCCTATTAACAAGATGTAATATAAAAGAAAAATTTCTATATAAAGTTTAATAAATTTTAATAAATAATCTTTTGATGGAATATAAGGTAAGTTCAATGATTAAGAAAACAATTAATATGATTAAGATATATGAATAAATATCTATGTAGTTAAAAGAGACCGCTCGGACATAATATATGAGATAGCCAAAACCTCTAAGAGCCGTACTACCAACAATAATCTCCGACATAATTTCAACTTTTATTCCAATACCAATTGCTGAAGCAAGACCAGCACCAACATAAGGAGAGATAGTTGGTAGTAAAACTTTTTTAATAGAATTAATTTTACTCACACTTTCTAATTTAAGAGAGAAAATGATTTCTTCATCAATTGATTTAATTCCTTTTAAGATATTTTCATAAAGAATCGGGAACACAATTAGAAATACTATTGATATGTAGCTAATTATATTTTTAGTAAAAATAACAAGGATTATGATAATAGAGGCCGTCGGTACGATCTTAAAAAAACTCACAAACGGGGTGAAGAATTTTTCAAACCAATTGAATAGCCCTGATAATATTCCAAAAATAAGAGCCAAAATAAAAGAAAGTAAAATAGCTAAAAAACTTATCCCCAGACTTATGCCAATCGATTTATATATTTCAGATGTACCTAATATTTCTAGGGCATTAATAAATGAAGAAGTGAATGTTGGAAACACTAAAGGCTCATTTATTATTAGACTAGAGATTTGCCAAATGGCCAAAAAGACAATAATGCCAAATATGATATATATTGTGTTTTTTAATGTTTGATTTAAGTTTTTTAGCTCATTCTTCATTTATTGTAGTTGTAGACCCTATATATTCTAAGAAATAGTTTATATCACTTATTGTAATTTCTTCATCAGGATCTGCAATACCAAATTCCTTATATACTGAATCCCCATATGCATCTTCGCTAAACATATTTAGGTTAATAGAACCAAATAAAGAGAGTGTTTCAGAATCTAATGCTGATAATGTTTTATAGACATCAGAGGAATTTTCTCTTACATTTTTCATAGAACTAGTAACACTTTCTAAGACCTCGTCAACTATCTCTTTATTATCTTCTAAGAAGTCGTTTCTAACAAAGAGTCCTGCTTGAGGAATGAAATCTAAGTCTTCATTTGATTTTTCTATAACCATATCTAATACGTTATATGTAGGGTTGAGAGTATGTGTCAATGATTCATCGTTGTTAACCAATTGCATCGAAGAATATAAAGCAGGTTGAGCAAAAAATACCCAATCGACTGCTTCTCCTTCATATTGACCAGATTGAGCAATCGGAGCAATATCACTGACAGAAGTGACATATTCAATGGTATTTCCATCATCATATAGTTCAGGATATAGATATTTAAATGTCTCATCAGTGACCCCGCCTTGTGAAAAGCTTATAACTCTTTCACCAGCTATAGGATTAGCACCATCATCCTTACTTATACCAACCAGGTAGAAATTGCCAATTGTCAACATTTTTAAATATGTGTAGTTAGCGCTTTTGGCATTGTAGATCAAATTAAGAGCATTGATTGAATCAAATATGACAAACTCTGGACCAGTTGATAGTTGCATCTTTGCAGCAATGTCTGTTGTTACCGATGTTGTTTCAACATTGCCATCGATGATTTGTTCATATATAGCAAGAGTTGGAGCTCCTTGAGGAGCAAGAATAGTGTAAGATTCATTTTTATTTGATCCACAGCTAACAAGAGCTATAGTTGAAGTAATAAGAAATGAATTAAAAACAAGAAATTTAGTTTTCATATTTAGTTATACCTTAATTTTTTAAAATTTCCTTTATGGTTTTTCCAATCATTGTTTTATCTTTTTTGAGGTTAAAGTTAGTTAAAATTGTGTCACCAATATCTGCAAAGGAATCCCTTTCACTAAGATATTTTCCATCTTTAATTGATTTAGAATAGATGAATAGAGGGACTTGTTCTCTTGTATGGTCGGTGCCTTTCCATGTAGGATCGTTTCCATGATCTGCTGTTATCATTAATAAATCATCATTATTTAAAACATTAATTAATATAGATAGTTGTTTATCAAAATCTTCTATAGCTTTCCCATAACCTATTGGGTTTCTCCTATGACCATATTCACTATCAAATTCGACGAGGTTAACAAAACATAAACCTTCATCAAACTCTTTTGATTTTGCTATATCAATAGTTATGTTCATTCCATGGATGTTAGATGTAGATTTTGATGTTTTTGTGACACCTACTCCATTGAAGATATCATTGATTTTACCTACACAACTTACTTGATATCTATTATCTTTTAAGATATCCATAGCGGTGATTCCACTTGGAGATAATGCATAATCATGTCGATTGGTTGTTCTTTTAAATTCGCCTTTTTTCTTACCTACAAACGGCCTAGCAATCACTCTTCCAAGCAACCATTCTGGTTTCATACATATTTTTCTAGCGATTTCACAGACTCGATATAGCTCTTTTAATCCAATAGTTTCTTCACTAGCGGCAATTTGTAAAACAGAGTCACTACTTGTATAAACAATTAATTTATTTTCTTTAATAGATTGTTCACCAAGCTCTTCTAAAATCTCAGTTCCACTGGCGGCATAATTTCCTATAAATTGATATCCAGTTTCCTTTTCAAGTTCATCTAATAATTTTTTTGGAAAACCGGTCTCAGTAAATGTTTGAAAAGGTTTAATCGTTTTTATTCCCATCATTTCCCAATGACCTGTCATCGTATCTTTGCCAAGACTTGCTTCATTTAATTTCAAGGTGAAAGAATTTTTATGTTCTACATTCTTTATATATTCAATATCTACAAGATCCTTTAATCCAAGATTTACAAGATTTGGAATATATAAATTATATTTTTCTGATATATGTAAAAAAGTGTTACTACCATAATCGTTAACTTCTTTATTTTGATAAAAGTTTTTAGAATCTTTAGCATTTCCAATTCCTAAACTATCCATCACTATTAAAAATACTCTTTTATACATAATCGGTTGCCCTTTAGTTTAGACATTATAGTTTACTTTTTATTCCAATACAAATCATATGTATCTTGATTTTTAGTTTGAGAAATTTGAGTATATATCTTAGAAGTTTCGATATTTTTATGACCGAGAAGTTGTTGGACAACTTTTAAAGATGCACCATTTTCTAAAAGATGAGTCGCAAAAGAATGTCTTAATATATAAGGGTGTAAATTTATAATTAGACCTGCTTTTACACCCGCAGTTTTTAATTCATTATAAATATATTGACGTGTTAGTTTTTGTCCATTTTTATTTATAAAAATAGTTTGTTTGTCATAAGTAGATAATTTATTTCTAATTTCTAAATATCTTTTTAAATCTTCTAACGCACTATCTCTAATTGGGACAATTCGATGTGATTTACCTTCTTTAATACTAATAAATTTTTCGTAAAAGTTTATATTATTAATTTTTAAATTTATAAGTTCACTAACTTTTAATCCTGCAGAATACATCAAATTAAACATTGCTTTATTTCTAATTCCGTTTTTCTTTGAACTATCTAAAAAATTTAAAAACTGCGCTATTTCTGATTGTTTTAATACATTTGGAAGAATTTTTTCATAATGGGGAAGCTTAGATTTTATTATTAAATCTTCTTTTATATGAGAACTTTCTAAAAAAGAAAAATATGCTTGTAATGTTGAAAGCCTTCTTCTAATGGTTGCAGGTTTAAGGTTTTTTAAAGACAATTCATATTTAAAATCATCTAGATAAAAATAATTTAATTGATCGGTATCTTTTAGGTAAGAAAAAGTTTTTATAAAGACATCTAAATCTTCTTTATATGATTTTATAGTAGTATCTGTTAATTTAAAACTAGATGATGAGATAGTTAAAAATTTATTAATTGATTCAATTATTTCCATGTTTGTTCTTTAAATCACTTGCCCTCATGAAGATATCTTTTTTAGCTTTTCTATTTAGATCGTTAATTAATAACAATGTTTTATCTTGTTCAATAAAATCTTGATAATTATCAAAAGTCATCTGAATTGTAGCATTAGATTTGTCTTCTAAGTTTGAAAAATTTAATCCAATTAATCGAATTTGAAAATCATCATCTTTAAACAATTTTGATGTGCTCTCTTCAAATAGTTTTAATGTCGCTTCTAATAATGTTTCTTTATTATCTGTTAAAGATTTCAAAGTTTTAGAAAATGTTTTTAATTTAAATGCGTTGTCATAATTAGCATCTTTGAACATTATTTCTATTGTTTTACAAACTTTCTTTTTATAGGTTATTTCTTTAAATATGTTTTCAAATTCATCAATTAAAATTCCTTTTAAATAGAAAACATTATTTGTGTCATAAGGTAAAGTATGTTGAATACCTATTGATTTTTGATCATAAGGGCTTATGTCAATAACATCATCTCCTTTTCCTTCTAGATGATAAATAATAGAAGAAGACATTTTACCTAAAAGTTCAAAAGCATTATTTTGTTTATTTTTTAAAGCATTATATAAATCACCAATTGTCTTAATACCTATTTCATTTAATCTAGGAACGGTCTTTTTTCCAATTCCATAATAATTACCTACTGGTAGAGGAAATAAAATGCTAGGGATATCTTTATTTCTAATAACTGTTAAACCCATTGGTTTTTTATAATCACTTCCCATCTTAGCTATAAATTTAGTACAACCTACACCAATCGAACACATCAATTTGGTCGCATTAAATAATTTATTTTGAAAAATATTTAAAAATTTATAGATATTTAAATTTTTATTTTTTTCTAATAAATGCGTTATATCACAATAACATTCATCGATTGATGTTTGTTCAATTAATGGAGTTATCTTTTTAACATAAGCAATGAATTCCTTAGACATTAATTTATAGTAGTTAAAGTCAGGAGGAATTATTATTAAATTTTTACAAAGCATCTTTGCTTGAAACATCGGCATACCTGAATGTATGCCATACTTTCTTGCTTCATAAGAACAAGTTGAAACGATTCCTCCTCTACCATCTCCCCCGATAACCACAGGTTTATTTTCTAAAGAAGGATTCTTAATTTCTTCACATCTTACAAAGAATGCATTTAAATCAATGTGGAGAATTATTTTTCTCATACATTATTATTTTAAACAAAATCTTTGCAAAACTTTATTAAAAAAATATTTTTATTCGCCAACTTCTTTAAGTGCTTTCTTTAATGTCTCTTCAAGATCTTTTACAAGAGTCTTTGCTTCCTCTACATACTTAATCATATTTTCAAGCTCGATATCATTATTTGTAAGAAGAGAAGAGATTTCTTCAAGTCGATCCATTTTTGATTTAAATGTATCAGATTTCTTTGTTGCCATTATTATTTTACCTCCACATTGATGTCTCCATCTTTTAATTTAATTACTAAATTATCTCCTGTTTTCACATCTTTTACTGAACTAACAATTTTTTTATCTTTATAGGTTATACTGTATCCTTTATTTAATATATTTAATGGTGAATTTGAATTACATAATGCTTTATATTTTTCAACTTTAGATTGAAGCATTTTTAAAACATTTATATAGTTGGTTTTAATTGTTTCATTGAGTTGCTTTATCTTATCTAGATAGTTTTTAATTATTAAATTAATGTTTGTAATATTACCTGATTTTTTTATTGAGTTAACTTTATTTGATAAGGTATCTATTTTACTTTTTGCTATAGAGATAATATTACTAAATAGTTGAGATATATCTTCTATCACATCATCAAGCAATGGAGTAGCAAGTTCAGCAGCACCAGTTGGAGTGGAAGCATAACGATCACTTACTAGATCAGAAAATGATTGGTTAATTTCATGACCGACAGCTGATATTATTGGAATGTTTGAATGATAGATAGCTTTCACTAATTCTTCATCATCGAACGCTGAAAGATCTTCAACTGCTCCGCCACCTCTTCCAATGATTATGATATCTGGTTTGATTGCTTCGGCTTCTTTTAATTTAGCAATAATATCCTTAGCAGCTTCTTTTCCTTGAACTAGTGGATTAAATTCAAAAACCTCACCAATTGGCCATCTTCTATTTAAATTTACCTTCAAATCTAAACTAGCAGCACTATTTAATCCAGTGATGATTGCAATCTTAAAGGGATATTCAGGTAGAGGTTTTTTATGAGCTACATCAAAATATCCTTCTTTCAAAAGTTTTTGTTTTAACCGTTCTCTTTTTAATAAGATGTTTCCTTTTCCATATGGGAACACTTTATTGATAACGATTTGATAATATCCACCTGTAGCATAACAAGATAGTTTTCCGACCACTAATATTTGATCTCCATCTTGAAATTCAGTATCAATAGATAGGGCATTGTATTTAAATATGACTGCAGGAATTACAGATTTTTCATCTTTCAAACTAAAATAAATATGTCCGCTGCGATTTGGACCTTTAAAATTTGATACTTCACCAACAAGGCCGATGTTTTTAAATTGTTCGATGTTAGTAAAAATACCACTTATGAATTCGTTTATTTCACTTATCGAATAAAAATTATTGTTGTTTATTTGAATCATCTAAGCACCTATCTAACACAGCATTTAAGAATTTAAAATCTTGTTTATCACCATATTTTTTTGTCAAATGAACAGCTACATTAATAATAATAGCTTTCTCAGTATTTTTTAAAAAGAAATAATTAGTTGTAGCTAATAACAAGATTGCTTGAACGCAATAATTTAACCTAGAAAATTTCCAATCTTTTAAATATTGTTCGAGTAAATTGATGCAAAAGTCTTTATGTAACAACCCTTTAATTAAAATTTCACGAACAAAAATATCGATATCTGAATATTTCTCACCATATATATTTTCAATCTGTTTTTCAACATCAATTTCAAGATTTAGTTTTTGATAAATTAAAAAAGAATACATAATTTGAAAAGCAATTTCTTGATTTTTATTTCTTGAAATAATGCTCATATTCTTTTTAACTTCCAAAGATCAATAGACGCTAATTGTTAATTTAAATCTTACACCTTCACAAAGTGATGATAGATTGCTTGATAATATATGTTCTAAATCTTTTTCAAACTCACTCTTATTAATATCTAAATCTGTTGCATTCATCTTGAAGTTAATATGAGATGTGTTGTTTCTAATGATAAGGTTAAATGTTCCATTAGTATCTACTATATCAAGTTCATGTTTCTCTTTTGCTTTTTTTAATGAATGGTCACAGATATGTAAGATAGTATTCCTTGAAATACCGCGAACACCTGTTTTCTTATTCTTCTCTAAATAAATATAGTTTTTCATAATTAATCACCTATTAAGATTTAATATATTTTAATACAATTTTTGAAATTTTATCTTTATTAAATTCAAAGACATCGATCAATTTATCTGCTGGAGCAGAGTATCCAAATTGATCAATACCGATGCAATGTTTTGCATATTTATGCCGTCCAAATGTTGATTCCATCTCTAAGGATGCTCTTTTTACGTATGATTTACCTAAGACTTCGTTTTTATAATCTTCTGATTGTTGATCGAATAATTCTTGGCAAGGCATTGAAACAACTCTAACATCATAATTTGATTTTAATAGTATGTTTCTAATTTCTAAAGCTAGTGAGACCTCACTACCGGTTGCAATAAGAGTAAAATCAGGTGCCGCTTTACTTTCTTTTGCAATAATGTATGCTCCTTTTTGAACTTGTTCATAGGTAGAACTATTTTCAAGGAGTGGTAGATTTTGTCTTGTTAACACTATCGCACTAGGAGTAGTAGTTGATTCAAGTGCAAGTTTATATGAAGCATATGTTTCTTTTGCATCAGCTGGTCTAAAAACATTGAGGTTTGGGATTGCACGAAGTGATGCAAGATGTTCTACTGGTTGATGAGTTGGTCCATCTTCTCCTACTGCGATGCTATCATGAGAAAATAAATAAATATTTGGAAGTTTAGATAGTGCAGACATTCTAATTGCACTCTTCATGTAATCAGAAAATACCAAAAATGATCCACAATATGTCCTAAGACCACCATGTAATAGTATCCCATTACAAGCAGCAGCCATAAAGAATTCTCTAATTCCAAAATTAATGTTGTTACCAGCTCTATTTTTCACTCCATAATCGGAACTATTTTCAAGACTTGTCATAACAGAAGATGCCACATCTGCACTACCACCAACAAGCGTAGGGATGAAAGTATGGAAATGATTTAATACTCTTTGAGATGATTTTCTTGTCGCCTCATTTGGTATAACTTTTAAATTGTACTTATAACGTTTTAAATATTTAGAAAGATCGTTGGTTGCGTTAAATAAAATCTCTTTATATAATTCAGGTTTTTCTTCTTCAAGTTGATTCAATTGTTCTTGATGTAACTCAAAGGCTTCCATACCTCTTTTTAAGAAATTATTCTTTAATGTATCGTACACCTCTTTTGGGATATTAAATGGTTCATTGAAATATCCATAATTTTCTTTAGCATATTTTGAATCTTCTTCACCAAGTGGAGCTCCATGTAGTTTATGTGAACCTTGGTTGATACTTCCATAACCCATGATTGTTTTAAAGACAATCAAAGTTGGAGCTCTTTTTGATTTTCTAGCTTTTCTTATTGCTCTTTTAATTTGAAATAAATTATTTCCATTTCTCACATATATTACATCCCATTTAGCAGCGAGAAATCTTTTAATAACATCTTCATTATTTGAATTTGAAAGAGGTCCATCAAGAGTACAATCGTTTTTATCATATAACATGATTAATTTATTTAATTTATGTAGGCCAGCGAAGGTGATTGCTTCTTGAGAGATACCTTCTTGAAGACATCCATCTCCTACCACACAGTATGTATAATGGTTGTATATATTTTTACCATATTTTTCTTTTAACATTGTTTCAGCTATTGCCATACCTACTGCTTGAGCAATTCCTTGTCCAAGAGGCCCAGCACTAGCATCGACTCCATCTGTCACTCCAACTTCTGGATGACCTGGAGTTATTGAGCCATATTGTCTAAAGCTTTTAAGATCTTCAATTGATACGTTGTAGCTACATAGATGTAACATGGTATATAAAAGCATCGATGTATGACCATAACTCATCACTAAACGATCTCTATTGATCCATTTTGGTTCAAATGGATTAGCGACTAAAAAGTATTTAAATAAAACATATAAAATTGGAGTTAGACTAAGTGATCCTCCAGGATGACCGCTTTTAGCATGATTGATTCCATCGATGACAGTTGATCGAATTGCTGCAACAGATAAAGCATCTACGTTTTTGATGTTTGTCTTATTTTGTTCTTCCATATAAATTAATCCTCTTCTATTTTAATTCCTACTGTTTTTAATTGTTCATTGTCCACTTCTTTTGGAGCATTAGTCAAAGGACACACTCCATTTAAGTTTTTAGGAAAAGCAATGACATCACGAATATTTTCAGTATTAGATAAGATCATTGTGAGCCTATCTAAACCGAAAGCAATCCCTCCATGAGGTGGGGTTCCATATTTTAAGGCTTCTACAAAAAAGCCGAATTTTTTTACAATATCGTACCTATTTAGGCCTAAAATATTAAAAATTTTCTGTTGAATAGCCTGATCATATATTCTTAAAGATCCTCCTCCAACCTCATATCCATTGATGACCATATCGTATGCATAAGAGTAAACTTCATACGGTTTAGTGGTTAGTTTTAACAAATCTTCATCACATGGTCTAGTGAATGGATGATGAGATGAGGTGATATCTCCTGTCTCTTCACTCTTTTCAAAAAGAGGAAATCTGTTGACCCATAATAGATCAAATTTTGATTCATCAATTAAGTTGAACTCTTTTGCTAAAGTTGTTCTTAAAGCACCAAGTCCAAAAGAAACATTTTTTCTACTATTACTATTTGCAACAAAAATGACATCGTTATGTTTTGCTTTAAAAGTCTTAATTAGTTCTTGTTTTTGATAATTAGATAAAAACTTAGATAAAGAACCTTCAAGAGTTTTGTTAATAACCTTAAAACATCCATACGCTTTAAGATTGAATTTATTAGCTAATAAGTTATATTCGTCTAATTTCTTTCTACTAATAGACTCAGCAATTCCTTTAATAAGGAATGCCTTTATATACTTAGAATTTTTATATTGTTCAAATTCTGAGTTTTGTAAGATATCGGTTACACCTTTAATTTTGAGGTCAAACCTTGTGTCAGGTTTATCAGATCCATATGTATCAAGTGCTTCATCAAATGAAAGTCTTCTAAGTGGGAGTTTCACATTTTGTCCAATTGCTTCTTTAAATATCTTTTTGACAAGTTTTTCAGATAAAGTTAATATTTCATCTTCACTCAAAAATGATGTCTCAATATCGATTTGAGTAAAGTCAGGTTGTCTATCAGCTCTTAAATCTTCATCTCTAAAACAACGAGCAATTTGATAATATCTTTCAAAACCACTTATCATTAACAATTGTTTATAAAGTTGAGGAGATTGAGGCAAAGCATAAAATGACCCTTTATGTAATCTAGAAGGGACGATAAAATCACGAGCACCTTCTGGAGTAGATGGAGCAAGATATGGAGTTTCAATTTCAATAAATCCATTATCATCTAAAAATTTATGAGTAGCTTTAACAATCTTAGATCTAATAATAAATCTTTTTTGCATCGAACTTCTTCTCAGATCTAGATAGCGATATTTTAATCTGATATCTTCATTAGCATCAGAATCTTCAGCAGTCGAGATTGGAGGTTGTTCGCTCGTATTAATAATGTTAATTTCTTTTATAGCGATCTCAATATCTCCAGTTGCAAGTTTGGTGTTTGGAACATCTTTTTTTCTTACAGTTCCATATGCTTCAAGAATGTATTCATTTCTGATATCTGGAATGTCAATTTTTGTTGTATCAACACAAAGTTGAACGATACCTTCTCTATCTCTTAAATCGATAAATAAAAGACTACCAAGGTTTCTTTTTCGTTGAACCCAACCGATAACAAAAACGTCTCTACCTACATCTTTTAAAGATAATTTCCCGCAAAAATCAGTTCTTTTTAAAGTTTTCATATAAACCTCATCTAGCATTCGATTTCATCGTCGTGAGAATGTTTTTCTTGGTGCTCATCAAAAAAAGCAGCTATACGATCTAAAAATGTTTCATTTTTCTCATCATTTAACTTCATAATTGTTTGTTCTTGGGTTTTTAGATTTTTAATTTTAATACAATCGTTTTCAAGTTCAGATTCACCAACGATGATAGCAAACGCAGCCATTCTTTTTTCAGCTCGTTTAAACATCTGTGAAAAACTTTTATTTTCTAAACAAATTTCAACGTTATATCCATCACTTCTTAATACATCAGCAATTGTTAATGCATGATTTTTAATTTCATCATCTCCATATGGCATCACATAAAAATCGACGAGAGTACATATATCATCAAATATTTTTTCCTCATTTAATACAGAAATTAATCTTTCTATACCAAAAGATAACCCGACACCTTCAAGTTTTGGTCCACCACATTCTTCAACTAAATTATTGTAATGGCCTCCTCCACCAAGTGCTCCATATTTATTATTATTTCCTTCGTATATGTATTCAAAAACAATACCACTATAATAATCTAATCCTCTGACAAGGTTATAATCGATTTCAAAATTAACGTTTGCAAGTTTTAATGTGTGTATCAAAAATTCAAAATCAGTTTTTGCCTTTTTAGATAAAAAATCTTGAATTTTAGGGGCTTTTTGCACTATTTTTTGATCAGAAGCGGTCTTACAATCTAAAATTCTCAATACATTTAGATCAAATCTTGTCTTACAATCATCACACATTTTTGGTAGGTGCTTTTTAAAATATTTTCTTAATGCTGCTTGATATTTTTCTCTTGTCTCTTGATCACCTAATGTATTTATTTTTACTGTAATATTATCTCCAAGTTTTAATCCATCGACCAATGCACGATATCCAAATATTATTGTTTCAGCATCTCTTAGATAATTATCAACACCAATTGATTCGACACCGAATTGATTGAATTGACGAAATCTACCAGCCGATGGCCTTTCATATCTAAAACAAGGACCTAAATAAAATGCTTTTATTGGTAAATCCTGTGAGACGTATGTCTTATCATTAACTATGGCTCTAATGATACCGGCTGTGAATTCAGGTCTTAATGTGATACTTCTTCCGCCTTTATCATTAAAGGTATACATTTCTTTTCTAACAATATCTGAGGAATCACCGACAGACCTAGTGAACAACTCTGTATGTTCAATTATAGGGGTAATTACTTGTCGATATCCATAATTCTTCGCTAAAAAAGTTAGTATAAACTCTACTAGTTCATACTTGTCTGTTTTGTTTAATATTAAATCGTGTGTACCTTTGACAGATCCAAACATAAAAACCCCCTAAAAATCCAAAATATTATATCAAATTTTATTTAGGTTTTTATACAAATTACCACAATAATTAATGGAATAAGCGCTTAATATCAAAGACATCTTTAATTGATAATAGATGAGAAATTGCATTATCTAATTCAAAGACATCTTTAACATATATTTGACAAGAAATAAAACATTTCATCGCATTAGGATTTAATTTAGCAGTTATTTCCGTGCATCTAATTTTAATGGAGTTCAACGAATTTAAAATGTCAGCAATTAAATCTTTTCTATCGTTACATTCTAAAATTAAATCAGATGGATAAGATGTAGATTTAAAGTTAGTTTTCCATTTAACATCGATTAAACGTTTACTGTTAGCAATGTTAGGACATTCCTCTCGATGAACGGTGATTCCTTTTCCTTTTGTGACGTATCCTACAATGTTGTCCCCAGGAATAGGTGTACAACAGTTCCCTAAACTTATTTTAATACCTGTTTGATTATCTACAGATACTGGGCAATTATCATCTTCAAAGTTTTCTTTCTTAGATAAATTGATATCTGTTTTTTCTTTTCTTCTAATTCCTAAATAATCTGATATTTGAGCAGGTGTCAAATTATGTTGGCAAATTCCAACAAATAAATCATCGATTGTTTTCATATTATAGTTATTTAAAACCTTGGATGAACCTAGCATTTGAAGTGCCTCTTTTTCACCAATTCCTCGATCTTTAAAGAAATCAAGGCAGCTCTGTCGACCTTTTTCAATTTTATCTGCTCTAACAAGATTTTCGTTTTTCTTGGCTAAAAATTTTCTAATTCTTGATCTAGCAGTATTTGTTTTAACAAAATTTAGCCATGATTCATTTGGCCCACTTGCATTATTTGATGTTTTTATCTCAACGACATCGCCTGTTTTTAATTGTGTATTTAAAGGAACCAATTGGTTGTTGACTAAGCTACCAACAATTGAATCGCCAATTTTTGTATGAATTTTATATGCCATATCAATAGGAGTAGATCCAGCAGGTAAATCTATGACTTTTCCTTTTGGAGTGAACACATATACATTTGCTTCAAATATATCTTTCGATAAATTTTCAAATTCTTCAATTGATACGTTTTGGTTTTTATGGCTCATTGAAACAAAATCCCTAAACCAATGTAGTTGTTCCTCAATTTGTTTTTGTTCTTCTTTAGCATTGTAGTGACTATTTTCTTTATATCGCCAATGGGCAGCAATACCAGTTTCGGCTATTTCATCCATTTCCTTGGTTCTTATTTGAACTTCGAAGATGTTTCCATTTCCTGCAATAAGCGATGTATGTAATGATTGATACATATTAGGTTTTGGCATTGCTATATAATCCTTAAACCTCCCAGGAATTGGTTTAAAATGTTGATGGATTAAACCAAGTATTTCATAACAATTTATTTCTGTTTCAGTGATTACTCTTAAGGCAAGTAAATCATAAATTTCTTCAAAACGATGGCCTTTAACGTACATTTTTTTATAAATAGAGTAAATTGACTTAACTCTTGCCTCGATATCAAAAGGTAAATTATTCTCAATTAAAATATCAGCAATTTTCTTTTTAAATGAATTTAAGAACTTTGTTCTATTCTTTAATTGTTTATTTAATTTTTCTTCAATTTCTTTATATATTTCTGGTTTAAGAATTTTTAAAGATAAATCTTCTAGTTCACTTTCGATACGATATATTCCAAGACGATGTGCAATCGATGAAAAAACAGTTAATGACTCTTTAGCTAGTGCTTCTTGTCTTTCTGGTTTTAAAGCACCTACAGTTCGCATATTATGTAATCTGTCAGCTAGTTTAATAATAATTACACGAACATCTTTTGCCATTCCTAGGAATATTTTTCTTCTATCTTCAGCTTCAAATTCTTCTTCAGTTCGATGAGACATTTTTAATCTTTGGATTTTTGTTAAAGAATCAACCAAATCTGCCACATCTTTACTAAATTTGCTTTCTATTTCTTCAATTTTTGTAGGAGTATCTTCAATAACATCATGTAAAAATGCAGCTTCTAAAGTGATAGGACCAGCTTGTAAGGATGCGCAAATATATGCGACCTCGATTAAATGTTGAATATATGGGACACCAGATTTTCTAATGATTCCAGCATGTTTCTCTTCTGCAAATTTATAAGCACGATAAATGTTCTTGCGATCTTCTTCATTTTGAATGTATGGATAATAAAGATCGCGTACATCTTCAAATGTATGCATAACATATCCTGCATCAAATTTAATAGCTTTTTGTGTTACAGAATCACTCATGTAATAAATTTTAATATGTTATAAATTTTACTCAAATGTTTCTACAATAAATTGATACGTTGTTTTATTATTATAAAAATTAATTTTTAATTTTCCGATAAGATTTGCAAGGTTTTTATCGAAAATATCGTGATTATAGTTAAAATATGATATCGAAGAATTATTTGAATTATTAAAATGAAGCAAATGCTTTTTATCTTTTGAAGTGAAAAAATGGCGAACTGGAAAATTATTTAATTTAAATTTTGGTTCATTAAAGTTTTGTCCAAAAGGGGAAAATGAAGATAGGATATTATAATTTTCAGAATTAATTTCACTCTCTAATATCTCAATTGTTTTCAGTTTCTTTTTAATAAATTTATGTTCTAAAGAATATTCATAAAAAATCTTAGATAATTTATCTAGATTATCTATATTTAATGAGAGTCCACCAGCAAATTCATGACCACCATGAGCAAGTAAATATTCATTTGAAACATTATAAAAATCAATTACATTAAATCCATTAGATGTCCTAATTGACCCTTTTAATATTTTAGGTTCGTCTTTAGATGAAGTTAAAATTAAACAAGGCTTGTTATATGAGGTCATTAGTTTATTTGCTAATAGACCACATACTCCTTCATCGATAGTTTCATCAAATATTATGATTCCAGGTTTATCTTCAAATTTTTTTTCATCAAATTTAAAGTCATTAACGAGATTCTTTCTTTTTTCATTGGTGCTATTTATCCATGATAGACGATGGATATTTTGGTCATCTTCGATATTGATGAAATATTTAACAACATCTTTATTTTTATTATCTAATATCAAACGGCCAATTGAATTAATTTTTGGAGCTAACTTTAATGAAATCGATTCTTCATTTACCTCCATAACGTTATCTACTAAATTTAAGATGTTAATGTATCTGTTGTTGTTGATATAAAAAAGACCAAGCCTAACGATATCTCTATTATAAGATAATAGGGGCATCATGTCACTAATTGTTGATATAGCTGCCAGACTTAATAAATATTGATCGATGTGACCTAGTAGGCACCAAGAAAAATAAAAACATACCATCCCAGCACTAACATTGATATCATCTTTTTGAAAGTTAGAAACTGCTGGATGTAGAATATATTTTGCTTTTGATAAATTGTTTTTATTAAAGGAGTGGTGATCAAATATGACAACCTCTAATCCTAAAGAATTTGCATAATTAACTTCATCATGTAAACTTATTCCATTATCAACACAAAGAATGATGTCATAACCATCCTTTTTAAATTCATCAATTTTTGTTTTGTTTAAACCATATCCATCTTTGTCTCTAAATGGTATATAAAAATCATAATTGGCATTATACCTATTAAAAATAATACTGATGATTGATGTCGACATCACTCCGTCACAATCATAATCGCCATAAATCATTATTTTTTTGTTATTTTTAAAGGCTTCAAGAAAATAATTTTTAATCTTTTCTATATCATTAAAGGAATCAAATGATGGTAGATTGATAGACTTTATATCTTGAGTCAATTTATGGTAATCAGAGATAGTTAAGGAATAATACTCTAATAATCTTTCAAGAAATGTAGCCATTTTAAATTCTAATCATTTATTCCTGGATAGATGGATTCGGTTGGTCCTTCAAAATCTATAGATAATCTTCTTCTTTCTTTTTTAACTGGTTTAAATGAATTTCTAAGAGCAAGTTCAGAATCTTCAACTTTAAATTCATATGGTAGTTGCAACACCTTAATAAACATAAATCCAACTACAGAACCAATTAGAACCATTAAGACCATTATAGATTGGACTCCGCTTGCAAAGAAGAGCGAAATAACTGGAAACATCACAACAATTAAATCCATAAATGAATGTGAACCAGCAACATTTAACGCCCATTCATATGTATCGTATCTTAACTGTCTATTAGCTAATAATTCTTTCTTGTTGTTTTCGTTGAGTGCTTCTTTTTCAGCTATGAAGAATGTATTGATGATGACATATAAAACAACAGCTACTAATATTGCTCCATATGTTACAGCAGGATTGACAGCTACTCTCATAAGCGAGAAGATACCAACACTAATTAATACTGTTCCTCCAACCATTAAAATTGAAACTAATGCACGTGCAAGTCCAAATCTAATTGTGAAGTATACCGCAACCACACCAAGAGCGATGGATACTGTAATTAATGTATATAATCCAGCAGTGCTATTTGACACCTCATAACTATTTTTGAGTTCACCAGTTGATGTACTATCGCCAAACAAAATGTTTTCAGAAAGAATATTTAATACGTTAAGAATGCTATTATCTTCGTATTCATTATTACCAAAGGTGTATGTATATGTAATCGACGTGTCATCAACGTCATATAAACCACCTAAATCGAGATTATAGAAATATATATAATATGTGGCACTATTGCTTTGATATTCATAATAGTAGTTTTCAACTTCAATATCTTCAGCGTTTTCATATGTTATACCAAAGAACGAATTTCCATATTCATCATAGATTGTTGTTAATGTTCTCTTAAAAGATAAAAGAGAATTTTCTACTTCGTTTTCCGTTGTTGTAGTTGGATTGGTGACTACTAATTGAGTTGAATAAATTGTTGTTTGAGCAGATGTATCTTCTGCATATATGTTGCCATTAAGTGCTTGGAATGTAATTATTCCAACAACAGAAGCAAGTAATAACAATACACCAACAATTGAATATACTCTTTTACTTGTTTTAGATGTTTTTGCTTTGAAAGTATCAAAATATGTTGGTTTCTCTTCATTCAATAAGTTAGGAATAAACTTCTTATCAATTGCTAATAGTTTTGGATGTTTGGAAACATAGGAGCTAGTGTAAACAAGATATGATAGTAACCTTAATAATCCTCCGTTTATAGCAAAATTAAATACTGATCCAATGAGCAAGCAACATCCAATTGCTAATGTTGTTGAGCTAGGAACAAGGTATGTAATTAAACCAATAATAAATCCTACAACTGAAAAATCTAATGCATACCAAAATCCTTTTTTACTACCATCTAAATAAGCTTTTTTCAATGTCTTTCCTAAATATGCTTCATTTCTTATCTTTCGATAATAGGTCGCCACTGTGAAGATAGATATTGCACAAACAGCAATAAGACCAATTATAGCTCCAAGTCCAAAATCGACTGTTAATGCATTAAATACTCCAAGAGTAACAAGTAAAGTTGCAGATATACTTGTTGCACCCATTAAACCAGTTAACCCGAAGAATAAACCCATGAAGATGTATAGAATAACTACTGAAATAATTGCTGAAATTAAAATTGTTGGAATACCGTTATCATATCTATCAATGTTGATATATTCAATTTGAGGATCAATGTGAGCGGTATATGAATAATCTCCACCTTCATTAATTATTGAAATTTCATATTTATAAGTGGTCGCATTAAATTTAGCAGCCCAAATGAGTGCTTTTCTATATGCGATTGCATCATCAGTAGAACTTGAACCATAATAGGATGATTCACTTGATGAATCATTTAGTTCATATCCACCAAAATAAATTTGTTCATATGTTTCATCATCACCAGCACTTGCATCATAGTCCCAAAAAAGATTAGATGCAGAACTACAATCCAATGCGAACAAAACATAATTTTTTACTCTGCTCGATTGTATATTTTCAGAACCACCATTTGTAAGAAAATCTTCAAGAGTGAGATTGCTTAACCAGTTATTGAGAATGAAGATCTTATTTTCATCAGCGGTTTCTTCTTCTTCCTCTTCTGTATCATCTTCAGCGTCGTCATCAGTGTCATCATCAGTATCTGTAGTGTCCACATCATCTGTACTAGATTTTTTTGTTGTATCAAGGACAGTTTTACTTGCTTCAGATGTTGAAGTATCTGTTGTATCGGTTGTTGTATCTTCTTCGACTTCTGTATCGGTATCAGAATCAGACTCATCTTCTAATCCGATGATTGCTTGTTCATACAATTCTTTAAATCCATCAGGATTCTCTAAATCAATGACAACATATGGATATCCGTTAGAATATTCAACTGAAGCATTACCAGGAGAGATGAATCTTGCATCGGAATCATCAGATGTGCCAAGATCTACATAATCTGCATAATCAACTGATGCTGCTTCTGAATCAGTTGCTATATTTGCATTAACGGTTTCTGCAGTATCTCCTATCATTAAGTCGGTCTCACTACCATAAGTAGATGCCATAAATGACCAACTAAAAGTTAAAAGATCGGCAACATCATCATATAACTCAGAATCTGTTTTAAATGTAACTTCAATTGTGTCATAACCAACAGTAGAGATACTATAATCGGTCACCTGAACATCTTGTAATCTATCTTGAAAAGTCTCAACTACATCATCGAGAACTTCTTGTTTATCTTCATCGGATAAAACATTGTAAGAATCTTGAGTTAAATTGTTTGCATAAGTTGCATCGACTATACGATCACTGATTTTGTAAACGTATTTTCTTGAGCTTGAATAATCAATGTCGCCATTAATGCTTTTAATGGTTGGTATAACCCCAATTGCAACAGATGCAAGAATTGACACACCTAATGTAATATATGCGACTAATTTCTTCATAAATCGTCCTCTCGCTAATGATTTATAAATAAAATAATTTTTATTTATAAAGATACGCATATAAATATACATTAAATGTAACTATTTAACAACAATTTTTTATTGGCAGCCGGTCATCAAAAACCAGCATTTTGACAAAGATTTATGTTAAAGTATTAAAAATTCTTTTACAGTGCAAAAGACCTTTTTCAGTTAATTTTCTACCTCTTTTTGTTCTATCTATAAGTCCTAAATAAACAAGGAATGGTTCATTCATTGTTTTTAGATCATTATAGTCCTCATTTATGTATTCAGCTATGACCTCAAGTGAGATTGGAGTATCTTTAAATTTATTATAAAAGACCTTAAGGATTTCATAATCTGTTTCATTTAATCCTAATTCATCAATTCCTATGAAATCAAAATAGGATAAAACATCATTTTCTTTCAAAGATTTCAATGCATTATATATCGAGAAATCATATAGTCTTTTAAGAAGAATATTAAGAATTCTTGGTGTATTTCTTGATCTTTTTGCAATCGTATAAATTGCTTTTTCTTCAATTTTTAAATCAAATTTTTCTAAATTATTTTTTAATATTTCACCTAGCTCATCAGCGCTATAATATTCAAACTTAAAAGTAATACCGAAACGGTCTCTTAAAGGTTTAGATATTGCCGATATTTTTGTTGTAGCACCGATTACAGTAAAAGGAGGTAAGTTTAAGGAAAGAACTTTGGTACTATCTTCGCTTTTATATGAAATATTAAGTTTAAAATCTTCGATAACACTATAAAGCAATTCTTCTATCTTCTTGTCTAAACGATGTATTTCATCGATAAATAAAATATCATTTTTATTTAATTGAGCTATGATTTCTACAATTTCTTGTACTGTCTCAATACTAGGAGCAGAAATAGAATATATTTTTGCATTTACTTCATTAGCTATGACATGAGCTAAAGACGTTTTGCCTAGGCCAGGAGAACCATAAAATAACAAATGATCCATAGTAGACTTTCTTTTCTTTGCACTATAAAGATAAACTTTCAATT
>CAZJPX010000003.1:24567-28104 GCA_964548325.1 uncultured Staphylococcaceae bacterium | reverse complement strand
AAAACTTTCTTAAGAGTGCAATATTCTCTTAGGCCGGAGGTATAAATATGAAAGAAAAGATTCATCCAAACTATCAAAAAGCTAAAGTCACTTGTATTTCTTGTGGAACCACATTTGAAACAGAATCAACTTTAAAAGAAATTAGAGTTGATGTATGTTCAAATTGCCATCCCTTTTTTACAGGTAAACAAAGATTTGTACAAAATGATGGTAGAGTTGATAGATTCAACAAGAAATATAAAAGATCTACTGATGCTGGTAAATAATTAATGAAAGTTATATGAGGCCAACAACAAAATTGGTCTCTTTTTATTTCTTAACATCAATTTAATTGTTTATAATTTTGATTAATATGGCAAAGAAAAGATTTTATATCACTACACCTATTTATTATCCAAGCGGGGATCCTCATATTGGACATGCTTATTGCACAACCATTTGTGATGTTTTTGCAAGAGGAAAAAGAAGTAGAGGATATGAATGTTATTTTTTAACAGGCACAGATGAACATGGACAAAAAATAGAACAAAACGCATTAGCTGAAGGGAAGACACCACAAGCATATGTAGATGAAAAAGTTGAGGTATTTAAAAAGCTTTGGAGTGCAATGCAAATAGCAAATGATGACTTCATAAGAACTACTCAAAAAAGACATATTAAGGTTGTTCAAAATGTTTTCTCTACTTTCTTTAAACAAGATGATATTTATTTAGGATATTATGAAGGATGGTATTGTAAATATTGCGAATCATTTTGGACAGATACACAAGTAGGTGAAGAACACCTATGTCCAGAATGTAAAAGAGAAGTTAAAAAAGAGAAAGAAGAGGCATATTTTTTTAAGACAAAAAAATATTTAGATTCATTAAAGAAATTTTTAAATAAAGAAAAAGCCGTTACACCAACTTCTAGAAGAAACGAAATGGTTAATACTTTTATAAAACCAGGACTAGATGATCTTTGTGTATCAAGAACAACTTTTAAATGGGGAGTGCCTTTAAAAGAAAACAAAAAACATGTTTCATACGTTTGGGTTGATGCCTTGGTTAACTATATTTCTGCTCTTGGATATAGCACAACTAAAGATGAATTATTTAGAAAATATTGGGAAGATGAAGAATCTGAAATAATTCATGTTCTTGGTGCAGACATAACAAGATTCCATGTTATCTATTGGCCAGAGTTTTTAACTGCATTAAATATAAGATTGCCTGATAGAGAATTTGTTCATGGATTGTTAATGATGAAAGATGGAAAGATGTCCAAATCAAAAGGCAATGTAGTATCTCCATATCCTCTTATTGAAAAGTATGGTGTAGATGCACTTCGTTATTATTTAGTTAGAGAAATTAATTTTGGAAACGATGGACAATTCACTCCAGAACAATTCGTTGAAAGAATAAATTTAGATCTTGTTAACAATCTTGGCAATTTATTAAATAGAACAATATCAATGATTGAAAAATATAATAAAGGTAAAATACCTGCATATATTGATAAATTCGATATAAATATTGATGATTTGCATAATTTTTGTTTAAAAACAATAGATAAATTTGAAATTTTGTTTGATGATCTTCAAATTACAAATGCTTATATTGAAGTATTTGAAATGCTTAGTAGAGCTAATAAATTTATTGAAGACATCAAACCTTGGTCACTTGCAAAAGAAGAAAACAGTAAAGAATTATTAAATCAAGTTTTACATATTCTTGCATACTCTATATTTGTTGGAGGAAAATTATTAGAACCAATTCTTGTTAATAAGAGTTATGAAATTTATAAACAACTTGGTTTAACTAAAACAAAAGCTGTGTATTCTAGTATCAAAGATATCCATATTTTAGATAATCTAAAAATTAAAAAAGACGAACCATTATTTCCTCGACTCGATGTAGCAAAAGAAGTCGAATACATTAAAAATTTAATGGTTTCTAAATAATAAAAATGAAACAAATAATAACTGGCAAATGTGTTGATTATACACACGATGGCCAAGGAGTGATAAAAACAAACAATAGAATAATTTTTGTTCCATCTTTACTTCTTGATGAAGAAGCTGAGATTGAGATTCTATATAAAAAGAAAGATTTTGATGTAGGCAAAATAAAGAAAATAATTAAATTTTCTAAACATAGAATTGAACCTAAATGTAAATGTGCTACTGCGTGTGGTGGTTGTTGTTTTCAAAATTTGGAATATAAAAATCAATTAGAATTGAAATATAAACTTGCTAAAGAAACTTTAAGAAGAATTGGTGGTATAAATTTTTCAATTACTAAAATATATGGAATGGATGATCCATATTATTATAGAAACAAGATTCAAGTTCCTTTTGGATATGATAAGCAAAGAAGACTTGTGTATGGTTTTTATAAGATAAAATCACATGATATTGTTCCTTTTGATGAATGTGTTATTCAAGACAAGGTTCATATTGAAATATTAAAAACGATAAAACAATTAATGTTAGATATGAAAATATCAGCATACGATGAAGATAAAGAACAAGGTATATTAAGACATGTTTTAATAAGACACGCTAAAGCCACCAATCAAACGATGGTAGTCGTTGTAGTATCTACCTTAAGGTTTTATTCTAAATCAAATTTTGTTAAGGCCTTACTTAAAGCTTGCTCTAATATAAATACAATTGTTTTTAATGAAAATTCACGTAAAACCAATGTCGTTTTAGGAAATAAGGAAGAAGTTGCGTTTGGAAAAGGATATATAATTGATGAATTATTAGGTGTTAAATTTAAAATATCTTCGATGTCTTTTTATCAAACAAATCACGAGCAATGTGAAGTTTTATATAATCTTGCTCTTAAAGAATCTAATGTAACCAAAGAAGATACAATGTTAGATGCATATTCAGGAATTGGAACAATAGGATTAATCTTTTCTAAATATGTTAAGGAAGTAGATGGAGTAGATATAGTTTCAAGTGCTATTGAAGATGCTAAAAGCAATATGAAATTAAATGGAATCACAAATGCCAAATATTATTGTTCAGATATGAAAGATTTTATGATGTCTAAACAATATTCATTAATAGTAGTAGACCCTCCACGTAAAGGACTAGATGAAGAATTTTTAAATCTCTTAATTAAGGCTAAGCCAAATAAAATCACTTATATTTCATGTAATATATCTACACTAGCAAGAGATTTAAAAATTCTTGCTAAACATTATTCAATAAATTCTATAAATTTAGTTGATATGTTCCCTCATACATATCATGTAGAAGGCGTTGTCAGTTTAGCTAAAAGCAAATAATAAAAGAACGGGTATCCGAAAAAACAACCATTTTCTTTAAAAAACCTGCAAAAATCCTATATTTTTTAAAAATTAGGGACAATATAACTATTTTTATACAAAAAATTTTACATTTTTATAAAATTTCATAATCCGCCCTTATAATATTTTTTTGTTATAGATTTTGATATAAAAATACTTGATAATTTTAAATATGAGGCAGAAGAAACAAAAGAAAAATGATAGAAAAGACGAAAATATGCGTTTATATAGAAAATG
>CAZJPX010000003.1:0-24467 GCA_964548325.1 uncultured Staphylococcaceae bacterium | reverse complement strand
AGAAACAAAAGAAAAATGATAGAAAAGACGAAAATATGCGTTTATATAGAAAATGTAACGATTTTCTTTTGCTTAAAAAAGAAGAGATTAAAAATGCAAATGATACAGATCTATTCGAAATTGCTCTAGATTATGAATTAGCACTTCTAACTAAAACATTGTGTTATATTAATATCTTAAAAGATGGGCAAGATAGTTGTCCGCCTATTTATTATAGAATGTGTCTAGAACTAAATGCTATCTACCAACTACATTTGTTAAATAGACTTGAGGATACTAACTATCAATTATTTAAAATACAGGCAAATAGTAGAGATATTGGTGAAAAAGAGAGGAGAAAATTAGCTAAAAAGCTTGGTATACCTTTAAAGGTGTTTTCACGAATAATTAACTCTAATAGGCCGTTTTATTTAATTGGAGCTGTCAATGATTATGAACATTTTAGGAATATTGTAATTGAATCTTATACTGAATGGTTTGAAGCAAATATACTAAAAGAGAAAATCAAAAATTTATACGACTTCCTTGGAATAGAAGCACATATTGGAATGGACTGGATGAATTATTTTGCTCTTGATGAAGAATTTTTAGCTGGCATAACTATATTTGCTCTTAATTTCGAAAGACATTATAAAAAAGAATTAAAAAGTATAAAGCAAATTAAGACGAAACCACTTGTCCTTAATGAAAGCAATGATGAAAATGTTCAATTAATATATGATAAGCTAGCAATATTCAAGGCTAATTATCAAGATTTCTTCGATATGCGCTTTGAAAGCGATAAACATTTTATAGATCAGTTCTATGATGCAATAAGTTTTCCAGCAACGATGATAAAGATCTTAATTGTTTCATACACAGAAGGAATCACATATCCATTGATGCCACTATTAAAAGTTATATATGAAAAATGTGGAACTATATATGAATCACTACAAGGAAAAAGAGAGGAAAGACTTCGTAAAATAAAACGTCTCGAATATAGTTTTTTCTATACTCTTAATAACACAAAACTTAACGAAACAGCTGTATATGATGAAAAAGAAATAGAAAAACTAGAAAAAGAAGTTCTTGAGTATTATGAAGAAGATAAGAAAATGCTAAATAACATGAGTAGAGATGAATATTTAAATTATATTAAAAGCTCTCCAGTATTTGCTGTCTTCTTAAAAAATAAAGGGTTTAGTGAAATTGCAAAAGAAATAATAGAAATTATTGATCCTGAAGAGACAGAAGAACTTTTTGCTTCATACATACATGGAGTAAAGAATTCACACTCTGCTGGTTTTTCGATATTTAAAAACGACGATGAATTTAGAGTTGATATTCTTTTTGCAATAAAGTTTTTAATATTGTATACAGCAAAGGTATTAAATATATTAAAAATTGTTACTAAGGATGAACACATTAAGACTAATTTCGTTTATGATGCTTTTGATTTAAATGTGTTCAACGACTCTATTGATTCTTTAGAGAATGAAACAAAGATGGATATAATCGATCAACTAGAAAGCGACTTAAGAATATTACAAAACACATTCATAAATCATTATAGAGAAGATATTGAAAGATACATCACTAAGACTAGTAAACCAACAGAAGAAGAGATATCTGAAGTATCTTTAGAAAACGATAATTTTAATTAAATTTTAAACAAATTTCATAAAAATAGTTGAGTTTTGCGGGCTTTTTGAATAAAGAAAGCATTTCATGCTTAATAAATACTCGAATCTGTGCGATAATTATAGAATGTTTAAGCAATTTTTAGGAAAAGTTAAAGAAGCGTGCTTCTCAATCTTACCAGTAGTTATCATTATTGTGCTTCTTTTTCTCATTTCTTTAATTCCTAATGCTTTTCCTACAACTGACGGAGCAAAATTAATTGAAACCGATACATTTGTAACTTTTTTAATTTGTGCAATCTTTTTAATTTTAGGATTCGTTTTCTTTGATATGGGAGCTGAAAAATCTCTATCAAAAGTTGGTGAATATATTGGTGGTCACATATCAGAGATGGGAAATATCATAATTATTTCTATAATTGTTATTTTGCTTGGCTGTTTGATTACGATTGCTGAACCAGATTTAAGTATTCTATCTGATCAACTATCAAATACCATCAATCCGTGGATATTTAAACTGGTTGTTGGTTTAGGGGTCGGTATTTTCTTTGTAATTGCTCTTATTAGAATATTAAACAACAGACCATCGAAATATTTCTTCTTATTTACATATATGATTATATTTGCGATTGGTTGTTTGTATGGACCAGATGCAGAATCATCTGCTTTTATTTCTTTATCATTTGATACATCTGGAGTTAGTACAGGAGCCGCAACAGTTCCTTTTATCATCTCCTTTGGTGCTAGTATTGCTGCTACAAAAGGTGGAAAAGAAAAAGAATCAAACTCTTTTGGTTTTACTGGCTTGATGAGTGCTGGCCCTGTAATCACAATGTTAATCATGTGTCTAGTATTAAAAAGTGATTCCAGTTTTTCATTAGCAGGGAATGCTCAAGGAGACCCTGATGCTGTAACAACAATATTAGGAGAATCTCTATTAGAAGTTTTATATGGTGTCTTACCAATTCTAGGATTCTTTATTTTCTACAACGTGTTATTCTTAAAACTTAATAAGCGTGAATTATTAAAAATAACAGTTGGCTTTGTTTATGTTTATATAGGTCTATATTTATTCGTTGCATCAGCAAAAGCAGGATTTATTCCTCTTGGTTTAAACCTCGGACAAGTTCTAGCGGCTAACAGCAATCTACATTATCTATACATATTACTTTCAATTATTATCGGTTTATCGGTAGTACTGGCAGAACCATCTATTAACGTCTTAACACAACAGGTTGAAGAAATAAGTGGTGGAGTTATTAGAAAGAAAGCGATGCTTATTGCTTTAGCAATTGGTGTTATTGCATCAATTACACTTGAAGTATGTAGAGTGGTGTTTTGGGATTATTTCTCAATTTGGTATTATTATATTCCATTATTGATAGTAATCTTATTTGTAGCGATATTTGTTGATGACATATATGTTGCTCTTGCTTTTGACTCTGGAGGAGTAGCAAGTGGAACTCTTACTGTTTGCTTTGTATTACCATTTATTCTTGGAACAATAGATGTATTGAATGAAGTTAACCAAACAAATTATTCTGGATATGGAATAAGTGGAATTGTATCTTTATTCCCAATTCTTGCAATTGAGATGATGGGTCTTATTGCTAAAGGTAGAAGCATCTCTCTTCAAAGAAGAGCAAGAGAAAGAGTATACGAGGAAGCAAACGATATCCAAGTTATACATTTTTAAAGGTATTAGATTATGATTAAGGAACGTATTAGAACTACAATCAAAAGAAAGAAAGTAACACCTACCGATGATGTTCCTTTTGAACAGAAGACTTCAATTATTCCACTCCATTTGATGGTAGTTGTTGTCGATCATCACCAAGGTAATTTCTTCTTGGAAGGATTTAGTGAACTTGGTGTATCTTTGTCTTTACAACTCCTTGGAAAAGGAACTGCACCAGAAGAAATATATGCCATGTTATCGACTAATGTTAAAAAAGATATTATTCTTGCAGTTATTAGAGAACCTGATTTAGAGATGATATCTAACTTTGTACAGACTAGGTTTAGTGTATCTAAAAAAGCAAAAGGAATAGCCTTTACTACAAAAGTAAATTCTTTAGTTGGTGTACTTATATATAAATTCTTAACTAATTCTAGAGAATTTAATTTAAAAGTTGAAAACAAGAAGGAGAACGAACTATGAACCATAAAGCAAATTTAGTTATTGTTATAATTAATAAAGGATATAGTGATCTTGCAATGGAGGCAGCTAGAAGTGTTGGAGCAACTGGAGGCACCATTGTTAATGCAAGAGGAACAGGTAATGATGAAATTGAAAAGTTCTTTGGTGTACCTATTCAACCAGAAAAAGAGCTTGTTTTGATTGTAGTTAATCCTTCTATCACAGATAAAGTACTTGAAGCTATATATACAGATGCAGGTATTGAAACCAAAGGACAAGGAATTGCTTTTACAGTTCCAGTTGATAATACAATCGGTTTTGATGTTTCAAAAACACCAATTGATTTAGAAGAAGAACAACTAGGTTCATTTAAAGTAAATAAAGATTAATAATTTTGTAATCTAATTGTATTTAATAATTAGAGGGGTAAAATAATCTTGTTATTATGTTCAAGAAGATTTTTTACTATCTAAAACCTTACAAAGTTCAACTAATAATTGCTATTATTTGTGTTATTTTAGAAGCCCTTCTTGAGATTGCTGTTCCTTTTTTGATGAACTATCTGATACAAAACGGAGGAGGCATTACATATAATTCAACAACAGGCGAAGTTATATCAATTGATATGAATTACACATACTTTATTGGCGGATTAATGATTGGATGTGCGTTTGTAGCTTTTATTGTTGGAATAATTGGATCAAGATTTACAGCTATTGCTGGAAGAGGATTTGGAGCAGAACTTAGAAAAGCTCAATTTAAAAAAATACAACAATTCTCATTTAATAATATTGATAATTTTAGAAGTAGTAGTTTGATAACACGACTTACAAACGATGTAACAATTGTTCAAGATGCTTTTTGCCAGTCTTTTAGAATGACTTTAAGAGCACCAACATTTTTAATATTTTCAATTGTTTTAGCTTTTATTGTTAATCCGTATTTAGGTGTCGTTTTTTTAATAATCATGCCAATCCTTGCTGTTTTATTAATAATTGTCTTAAAAAAGGTTGCACCCAAATTTGTTATTCTTCAAAAAATTGTAGATAAATTAAATAGAATCACTCAAGAATCTATCACCGCAATTAAGACCATTAAAGCATATGTAAAAGAAGAGTACGAAGAAGAGAAATTTAAAGAAGTAAATGATGAATTAGTAAAAACATCTTCCTCTGCTTTTGCTACTATCTCATTAAACATGCCAATAATGCAATTTATGACGTATTGTACGATCATATCGGTACTTTTATTTGGTGCTTATTTCTTTACAGAAGGATTAATAAAAGACGTAGCAAACATAACAACCTTCTTATCTTATGTAAATCAATTGCTTGCTACTCTTAATATGATGTCTTCGGTTTTCATGAATATTAATAGAGCCTCAGCTTCGATTAGAAGAATAAATGAAGTATTACAAACAAAGAGTGAAATTGATGAAAACGTGGGATCTTTAAACCAAATAAAAAACGGTTCAATAGAATTTAAAAATGTGTGTTTTAAATATAAAAATGATGCAGAATGCAATGTTTTAGAGAAAATCTCATTCAAAATAAAAAGTGGAGAATTTGTTGGAATAGTAGGTCAAACTGGTAGTTCTAAGACAACTTTAGTATCTGTTCTTGAAAGATTTTATGACATTAATAGTGGAGAGATATTAATAGATAATAAACCTATAAAAGAGTATTCAACCAAAGAAATACATGACAAGATAGGCATCTGTTTTCAAAAACCTCTACTATTTTCTGGAACAGTATATGAAAACCTTTGTTGGGGAAAAGAAGATGCTACAATGGATGAGATTATAAGAGCATGTAAAATTGCTTGTTGTTATGATTTTATCAAAGAGCAATTACCAAACGGTTTTGATACGATTATTGGGCAAAGTGGTACCACAGTTAGTGGAGGACAAAGGGCTAGACTTTGTCTTGCAAGAGCAATCTTAAAAAATCCAAAGATATTAATCCTTGATGATTCTTTTAGTGCACTTGATCGAATCACAGAAAAGAAGATAAAAAACAATCTTAAAAATGAACTTCAAGGGATAACTAAAATTATTATTTCTCAAAAGATATCTACAATTAATGATGCCGACACCATATATGTAATGAATGAAGGAAAAATAAATCATCATGGAACTCATAGCGAATTATTAAATATCGATGAGATTTATAAAAGCATTTATGAAATACAAACTGAAGGAGGTCTAGAATAATGTTAAATAGATCTCGCAATAGGCCAAGAAATGCACTTAAAGCTTTTTTAAGAATCTTATCCTATTTTAAGGGTATAAAAATATTACTTTTAATTATTGTTATTTTGTTAACTATATTTTCTTCTATTGCGTCTATCATAGGCACGTTCTATTTAAAAGATGTTATTAGCATAATCGAAGGATTGGTTAACGGAAATAATAACTGGCAAGAATTAATAAACATTATTTTAATTATGGCTACTTTGTATACACTAGGTGCACTATCTACTCTTTCATATAATCAAATAATGATAAGAACATCTCAGAAGATAATTGGAGAGTTAAGAAAACAACTTGAAGAGCATATGTTAAAAATGCCTTTAAGTGATTTTGATAAGAAGCAACATGGAGAGATAATGACTTACTTTACAAATGATATGGACACATTAAATAATGCATTAAATGATTCCTTTGTACACATTGTTCATAGTCTTGCTAATATCATTGGCACACTCATAGGTATGTTCTTAATAAATATTTATTTGTCTTTAATTGTATGTGCGTTCTTGTTTGCGATGGTTCTATACATAGTTATAAATTCAAAACTATCTAGAAGATATTTTAAAGACCAACAAGCAGAACTTTCTAAAATGAACGGTTTAATTGAAGAAACAATTAATGGATTAAAAGTAGAGAAAGCTTTCAATCACCAACAACAAGACTTTGATAAATTTGATGAACAAAATAAAAAATTAAAACACGCTGCAACTGAAGCCTTCTTTCATACCCAGATGAACGTACCTGTTATTATTTCGTTATCTTATTTCAACTTTGCAGTGTCTTGTGTTGTTGGCATTATATTTACATTTAATGGCTTACTAGTTGGAGGAGTTGGTGCATTAACATCGTACCTTATATATGTTAGACAAGCAGGCCAACCATTTAATATGTTCACTGCTCATATTAACAGTATCTTAACTGCCTTTGCTGGAGCCGAAAGAATATTTGATTATCTAGATCAAGAGGAAGAAATAGATAATGGAAAAGTTAAACTTGTTAAAGTTTCTAATGAAGGAAAGGATTTCAAAGATCACTATGATTGGGAATATGTAAATGAAAAAGGAGAACTAATCAAAAAGCCTTTAAGAGGAGGTATAGTTTTTAAAGATGTTGTATTCGGATACAACGAGAAGAAAATTGTTTTAAATAACGTATCATTTTATGCTAATCCCGGACAAAAGGTAGCCTTTGTTGGATCAACTGGTGCTGGTAAAACAACAATAATTTCATTAATCTCAAGATTTTATGAAATTCAATCTGGAGAGATAACATATGATGGAATAAACATTAAAGATATCAAAAAGGAATCTTTAAGAAGATCTATATCTCTTGTGACACAGGAGACACATTTATTTACAGGTAGTATCAAAGAAAACATCAAGTATGTAAGAAAACATTCAACTGACGAAGAAATGTATGAAGCGGCTAGTATTGCTAATGCAGATGGTTTCATAAGATTATTGCCAAACCAATATGATACTGATCTTATTGATGATGGCCATAATTTAAGTGAAGGCCAAAGACAGCTTTTATCTCTATCAAGAGCTGCAATATCTAAACCACCAGTTTTGATTTTAGATGAAGCAACATCTAACATTGATACACACACTGAAAAACTCATTCAAAAATCTATTGATACGTTGATGGATAAACGAACAGTTTTAGTAATCGCTCATAGACTTTCTACTGTTAGAAACAGCGAAGCAATCATTTGTTTAGAACATGGGAAAATAATAGAAAGAGGAACTCATGAGCAATTATTAGATAAAAAAGGTTATTACTATAAACTATATAATGGAATATTTGAATTAGAATAATTTTAATAAATAACTTAGTTTTAAAGGCTTTTTATATCAAAATAAGGAGTTTTTTTGGAAATATCAATATTTATAAAGTAAAAAAATAGAGATATAATTATATGGCTATGGAAATCGAGAATATTGAAATACAAGAAATACTTAGTTATTTAGAAAAACTAGAGGAGTTCAGCTTGCCTAGTTATAAAGAGCTTCCTTCTATCCCTTTATATATGGAACAGGTTGTTGGATATATTTGTGAAATTCTTGGTCCTCTTTCAAAAAATGGCGAACAAGCAATTACACCCTTCATGGTCAATAACTATGTTAAAGCAAAAATAATAAGTAACCCTGTTCAAAAGAAATATAACAAAAGTCAAATTGGTTATTTAATAGCTATTTCGTTACTTAAAAATGTATCTTCAATGAAAGATTTATCAGCTCTTATTAAAGTTGATTCAAATTTAGAAGAAGAAAAAGAAAAGGCTTTATATGATTTTTGTAAAGAACTAGAAACAGACACAATCAAAGTTTTATCACAAAGAGTTAAAGAAGAACTTATTGAAATAAAAAATGTAAAAGAAGATAAAGAAGAATTAGGTAAACTATGTGCCTTAGCATTAAAGCTTTATGTAGAGAGCGCAGTAAATAAAATATTAGCAGATATTATCGCTGATAAAATTAATCAAAGCACTTTAAAAGCTTTAGGCTCATTAAAAGAAAAGAAAAAAGATCAAGAACAAAAAAAGAAAAATAAGTGAGGATTTGCATGAAAAAAGTTTTAGTTACAGGTGGTTTAGGGTTTATAGGTTCACACACAGTTGTTCAACTAATTGAAGGTGGATATGAAGTTACGATTATAGATAACCTATATAATTCTAAAAAGAATGTTTTAAATAGAATTAAACAAATCACAGGCACTAAACCTACTTTTTATCAATTTGATGTTCAGGACAAAGCTAAACTTGAGAAAGTGTTTAAAAAGGAAAAACCTGAAGTTGTTATTCATTTTGCAGGATATAAAGCTGTTGGTGAAAGTGTAGTTAAACCATTGGAGTATTATGAAAACAATTTAGATACTACCTTTGCTTTATTAACTATGATGAAAAAATATGGATGTAAGAATATCGTGTTTTCTTCATCTGCAACAGTTTATGGAATTCCAAAAAAGGTTCCACTAACAGAAAAAGACCCAGTCCAAAACGCTACCTCTCCATATGGTCAATCAAAGTTAATAAATGAAAGAATACTTTCTGATTTCCAAGCTGTGAATAAAGATTTTAATGTTGTACTACTTCGCTACTTTAATCCTATAGGAGCACATAAATCTGGTCTACTTGGTGAAGACCCTAACGATATACCTAACAATCTTTTACCATACATAAATAAAGTTGCTGTTGGTGAACTTGAATATGTGAGAGTATTTGGAAGTGATTACAATACACCTGATGGTACAGGTGTTCGTGACTACATTCATGTGTGTGATTTAGCAAAGGGACATGTATTATCTTTAAATAAATTAGAAGAGAATCCTGGTCTATTCATATGTAATCTTGGAACAGGAAAAGGAACATCTGTTTTAGAGATTATTAAAGCTTATATGGAGGCAACAGGTGTTAAGATAGCCTATAAAATTGAAGGAAGAAGGCGTGGAGATGTACCTATCAATTATGCATCGATTGATAAAGCCAAAAAGGAATTAAATTTTAAACCTCAGTACAACATCAAGGATGCATGCTTAGATGGATATAATTTTCAGATTGCAGAAAAGAAAAGAAGTCTCAAATAAACTTTGGGGTGTCGACAAGCGGTAAAGTCACAAGTCTCTGAAACTTGCATACGTTGGTTCAAATCCAACCACCCCAGCCAAATGAAAATTAATAGATGTCTTTATTTTATTCAATATATAATTGCCATCTTGTAATATATAGCTTATTTTAAAAAATATAGGGTTTTTGCATGAAAAATCACTAAAAAGCTATCAAATTTTAAATAATATATTAATTAATTGATTCTTCTTTTATCTCTTCGGTTGAAACATCGATCTCTTTGATTGGGGGAGACTGTTTAGGTATAAATATATCGATAATTAAATAAACAATAAAACCCAATATTAATAAAGCAAATGCTCCAAGAACGACTGGGAAAACTACTAGCATATAGAAAAAATAAATTAGTATTGCTATTGGAAAAAGAGATAACAACGCTGATAATAACGTTAGAATATTTTTAGTTGTTTTGCTTCTTTTCTTTTTAAATGTAAGAGATATGAGAATGATGCTTACAATTGCAGAAGGAATAACATAAAAACCTAGATTAAAAGGAATAACATTTATAGAAGTAAACAAATCTATTATAGGTACTCCCATTGCAAGAAAAACAAGAAGAAAAATTAAATAACATAGCATAATAGATACATGAAAAAGCAATGGTACAATACGGATATAAATTGTTGAGTAATTACCAGTTTTATTTATTACAACAAATACTATGTTTATTATTCCTACTACAACAAAACAAAAAGAACAAAAGTTGAAGGCTAAGCCAAAGAATACAAGAAGCGGCATCATTATAGTCATAATATAAAATGCAATTGCTATAACAAACAAAAGGATGCCAACTATAATTAAATAAATAGAAAGCGCTAAATTAAAACCAAATCCTAATTTATTTTTTCTTGCCATTTATAAATGCCTCAAGAAGGTTTTGAACATATTTTTTATATTGCAATAAAAATAGCGCAACAAACTTAGATTTATTATTTAAATATTATTTGTTCTATTATATTTCTTTTCTTGTGTTGTCAATTCGATAATCAATTATTTTTTGTTTGTTATCGTTAAAATAACAGAGATTAATAATAAAATATGCTGCAAGACCTATATGTAATACGAATAACATTAATAATACTAAGGCGAAAAATAAGAACCAAGCTAAAGTAATAAAAACAAGTAAAAATATGATAGAGAAAGTAGACAACAATGCAGAAATGATAATAAAAACTCTTCTAGTTGAATCTTTTCTATTCTTACCAAATGCGAGCAACAATAGAATAAAACATGCTACTGTAATAGGTAGAATTATCCAAGCATAGATTGTATAAATAAAATTAGTTGTGTCCTTAACAATAGTTTGATCAAAATAATATAGTAAAATGGTTAATAGAGATACTACCATAAATGTTGCGTTAAAAAACAATAAATTAAACTTAATATAGTTTGATGAAATTTCACCTTTTGGATTTCTTGAGATAATAACCGTATTTGTGATTCCTGAAACCAAAAAACCAATTGAAACCACAATAAATCCAGCTCCAAAAACTAATTGTAATAAGTAGTCAACTCCAACGGAAGTGAAATGCGTTGAAGCGATAAACATTAATGCTGAAATTACAATCAGTGAAATCGAAAATGTTAAATTAAATGAGAAGTCAAACTTGTTTTTTAAATTCATCAACAATACCTCCTACAAGATGCATTTTATATTTATTAATATAAGAACCATCTTTAAAAAATCTTGAGATCACTAGTATTATAAAATATGTCAATGTCAAATATCTAGACTATATGTAAAGTTCTATATACTTGCTAAGATTTAGGCATATATTATAATAAAATATATTTGGAGAAAGAACTGTGGCTGACCCGAGTTTGTGTATTAAATTAATTTCATTAGTTGAGGCAAGCGATTACTCTACTGTTTGGGGAGTAAAAAGTTATATATGGTGGATTGTTATTGGAATCCTGCTAATTGTTAGTGGGCTTTTTTCTGCCAGTGAAAACGCATATTCAAATTGTAATAAATATCATTTTAGAAATTTAGCTAATAAAGGAAAATTCACAGCTAAACTAATATGTCGATTAATAGATAAATTTGATGATACATTAATAAACATTTTGGTTTCTAACAATATTGTTCAAACATTCATATCATTCTTATCTGCAATGCTTTTTTATAACCTATGTATGGAAATGGGTTGGGGTGATGGAATTGAAGCTGTTTTATCAACTGTTGTTGTTGCAGCTCTTGTTTATATAGTCTCAGATACAGTGCCTAAAATCTTATCTAAAGCTATACCAAATAGAATGGCTTATGTTCTCGTATATCCTGTGACATTTTTTGGAATAATTTTATATCCAATCATATTTATATTTAGAATGCTTCTAAAACTTGTTCATAAGATATTTAAGGTTAATGATCAAAACTTATTATCGAAAGAAGATTTAATCAGATCGGCATCAATTGCAATAAATGAAGAAGAAAAAGATGTAAATGATGAAGACAAAGAAGAAAAATTATTTGAATCAGATGAAGAAGAAATATTGAGCAATGCTTTTGATTTTGATAGTACAAAAATTAAACAAATCTATACACCTAAAGAGAAAGTGAAAATGATAAATTTACATGGATTAACTTTAAAAGCTTTGAACAAGAAACTTTTAACATGTGATTATTCAAGATTACCTGTATATGATAAAAATGTAAACAATATAGTTGGAATTCTTGTCGTCAAATCATATTTAGAAGAGTATAGCAAAGATAAACACGTAGACTTAAGATCGGTTTTAGAAGATGTTATTAAAGTTGATATAAATGATCGAATTGACGACGTTTTTAGATTGCTCAACAAAGAAAAGGTACATCTTGGTCTTGTCTATAAAAACGGGCAATATATAGGTATCGTAACAATGGAAGATATATTAGAAGAATTAATTGAAGAGATTGGTGAAGCTTCGTTTAAAGAGATATCTTCTAAGCAAAAACAGGAGAGTAAATAGGATGAATAAGTACGCTCTTCTATCAATCGTTTATGCAGTTGTTATTGTAGTATTTATTATTTTATCTTTCTTTTTCTCATCTTCTGATATGGCATATGGAAGTGTAGATTTATATAGATTAGAAGATGCGAGCAACAAAAAAGGAGCAAAACAATCAATAAGACTAGCACATAAACTTGCAAGAAATTATGACAATACAATTTCTACTATATTATTACTAAATGATACAGTTAATGCAGGCCTTGATTCTATCACTACTCTTCTTGGTGTTAATTTATGTTTAATGATATTAGGTCAAACCTATGAAGGTTCAATCACTGCAGAGAACTGGGGATTTATTGCTTCGATTTGTTGTTTAGTTTTAAAAATTATCATTGGGGAAATAATTGCTAAATCGATGGGTAAAATCTATAACTTTAGATTATCTGTTCTTTATTCAAAAGTAATTAATGTTTTATATTATATATTTATACCTATCACATTCTTTGTGGCTGGTTTTGGAAAAGTGGTCTCTTATCCAATAACAAAAAGTATAAAAGATGTTGGGTTAAACGAAGATGATTTACATGAGATGGTAGATGATATTGAAGAGCAAGGAATCGTCGATGAAGAACAAGCTAATTTACTACATGATGCTATAACATATACTACAACCGAAGCATATGAGATTATGACTCCTCGTGTAGATTTATTTGCAATAGATATTGATGAACCAATTAAAAAATATATTCACGATGAAAAAATTTATAAGTACACAAGAATACCAGTATATAAAGAAACAATTGATAATATTATTGGTTATATAAGCTCTAAGGTTTTGATTCTTAATTATATAAACAATAAAGAAATCAACATAAAAGATTTATTAATCAAACCTTTGAGATTCCCTCGTTCCATTGAAATAAACGAAATATTAAAAATATTTAAAAAAGAAAAACAACACTTCGCTCTTGTCATTGATGAATATGGCGGAGTAGAAGGTATTATTACAATGGAAGATATTTTAGAAGAGCTTGTTGGTGAGATTTGGGATGAAAACGATGAAAAAGAAAACCCAATTGTTGAAGCAAAACAAGGAGATTATATTGTTGATGGTTCTTTAAATTTAGAGGACTTTTGTGAGTTCTTTGATTTAGAATATGAGGAACTTGAAACCGAATATGTAACAATTGGTGGATATTGTATTGAATTATTAGATGATAAATTTGCTAATGTAAATGATATTATTGAATTTAAAAACTTATGTATGAGAGTTATGTCCATAGATAAAAACGGAACCATTGAAAAACTCTACGTATCAAAAATGTATAAAGAAGAAGATGATAAATAGCATCATCTATTAACTTCTTTTAAATTATTTGATACATTATTTATTGACTCGAGTGTCTCACCCATGACTAACCACTCGTAAAACTTAACAGGGGGCTTTTTATGAAAGATGAAAAAAAGGAGCTATCGTGGTTTAGAAGAAACTTTACTGTTAAAACGATAGTTGCTAATTCATTAATAGCTGCATTATATGCAGTTATAACAATTGCATGTGGATCTCTTAGCTATATTGGAGGTTCATTACAACTGAGATTTTCAGAAATATTAAATTTATTAGTTTTTTTTAATCCGACCTACACGCTTGGTTTAACGATTGGATGTTTATTAGCAAATATAGCATCAATTTACACAATATATGATGTTGTTCTTGGAACACTTGGCACTTTAATATCTTGTCTTTTAATTGTACTTGTTTCAAAAACTATTAAAAATTTGTTTTTATCTAGTGTAATACCATGTTTTATTAATGGTTTAATTGTTCCTGTTATAGTTTATTTAAGTGTAGCTGGAACAGAATTAACACCTTCTGTATATTTCATTTATTTTGGATGGACATTCCTAGGCGAGTTTATTTGTATAACATGTATTGGGTATCCACTATTTTTATTGTTATCAAAAAAATATCAAGGGTTCTATCAATTGATAGATGCAAAACAGAATTTCAAATATTTATTTTAAATATATGATTTTTGCGAAGTTTTTTTGAAAAATAACGCGAAAAAATTAAGTTTTTATTACTACTTTATAAATATATAAAAGTGATATAATTATTTCATGGTTATTGCATTAGTAGCACACGACAAAAAGAAGAAAGCTATGATTGAGCTCTGTACTAAGTACAAAGCTACTCTTTCTAAGCACGATCTTCATGCTACTGGTACTACTGGCATGATGGTGATGGGAGCAACTGGATTAAAGATTTCTTGTTTAAAATCTGGCCCACTGGGTGGAGATCAACAGGTTGGTTCTTTAATAGCCGAAAAGAAATTAGATATGATAATCTTCTTAAGAGATCCATTATCTGCTCAACCTCATGAACCAGATGTAAATGCTCTGTTGAGACTTGCAGATGTCTATAGCATCCCACTTGCGACCAACAAAGCGAGTGCTGAAATAATGTTAGATTATCTAAAACATTTAAAAAAATAAAAAAGTCTTCTTAGAGACTTTTTTTATATTTAAAATTTAAGAAGGATTTTTGAATTATGAAAGAAACGTATATTGGTGTTGATATTGGAGGCATGACGATTAAAGGTGCAATTGTTGATACGAATGGAACAATTGAATATAAGACTCATGCAAAAACAGCTGATGCAAAGAAAGGTCCTGGTCCGTTCTTAAAAGATATGAGAACAATCATCCTTGAAATGCTAGAGTTTTCTTCATCTCATAAATTAAAAGTGAAAGGTATTGGAATAGGAATACCAGGAGTTGTTAATACAGAAAAAGGCACAATAGATTATGCACCTAATGTAAATCTAGAAAACGTATATCTTGTTAATTATTTAAAGGATTTAAAGCTACCAATATACTTATCAAATGATGCAAATGTTGCATGTCTTGCAGAAGCAAGATTTGGTGTAGCAAAAAAATATAAAAACATAATTTTGTTAACACTTGGTACTGGAATAGGTAGTGGAATAATTATTGATGGCAAACTATATGAAGGAAATGAAGGTAAAGGAGCAGAGATTGGTCATACTGTATTAGTGGTTGATGGTAAGACATGTGGATGTGGAAGAAAAGGATGTTTTGAAGCTTATGCATCTGCAAGCGCTCTCCTTAGATATACAAAAAATGAAATGATCAATAATCCAAATTCTTTGATGTGGAAATATTGTAAGAACAATATTGAAAATGTTGATGGAAAAACATCATTTGAGTGTGCAAAAAAAGGAGATATATCTGCTAATTTTGTTATTGATACATATGTTAAATATTTAAGTGAAGGAATATTAAATCTATGTAACACATTTAGACCAAACGCAGTGTTGTTAGGTGGAGGGTTATCAAACCAAGAAGGCTTCTTAGTGGATAAAATAAATAAGTACTGTTCAGAAAGGAATTATGGGTTTAAAAACACACCAGCTCCAGACATTTTAATTTGTAAACTTAAAAATGATGCCGGAGTTATTGGTGCTGCAGCATTAGCAATGGAGAGGATAAATTATGAAGGAAAATAATAGGCCAATGAAATTTATATTCGTAACAGGCGGAGTTTTATCTTCCCTTGGTAAAGGTATTTCTGCTGCGATGGTAGGAAGACTTCTTAAGAAAAGAGGATTAAATATTTTCTCAATTAAATTAGACCCTTATCTAAACGTAGATCCAGGAACGATGTCTCCTACTCAACATGGTGAAGTGTTTGTCACAAAAGATGGAGGAGAAGCAGATTTAGATCTAGGGCACTACGAAAGACTTATTGGATCATCTTTAACTAAAGAGAGCACAGTCACCAGCGGAAAGATTTACTCTACTGTCATAGAAAATGAAAGAAAAGGAACATATCTTGGAGCAACAATTCAAGTTATTCCTCATATCACAAACGAAATCAAAAGAAGAATTTTTACGGCATTCAATGCAAAAGATGATACTGATGTATGTATTGTAGAAATTGGTGGTACAGTTGGAGATATGGAATCACTTCCGTATCTAGAAGCTATAAGACAAATTAGAAATGAATTTGGATCTGAAAATACCTTTTTTATGCATGCAACATATGTACCAATTTTAAAAACAACTGGTGAAATAAAAACAAAACCTACACAACATAGCGTTAAGGAATTAACAGGACTTGGAATTCAACCAGATGCATTACTTCTTAGATGTGAAACAAAAGTAGCCAAAGCAGATAGAGAAAAGGTTGCTCTATTTTGTAACCTACCTGCAAATGCTGTCTTCTCTGTTGAAGATATGGAAATCATATATGAAATTGCTATCAACTTAAGAAAACAAAAACTCGATGACTTAATTTGTAATAAACTTAAGTTTAAAAATATTTCTAAGACAACTGATTTAACAGATTGGGAAGAACTCGTTGATAAGATTAAGAACTTAAAGAAGACAGTTAACATCGCTCTTGTTGGTAAATATGTCAAACTACATGATGCATATATATCAGTCAATGAATCTTTAAAATATGCAGGCTATGCTGTTGATAGAAAGGTAAACATTATATGGATAGATTCTGAGAAACTTGAAACAGATGATACTCTATTTGAAAAACTTAAATCTGCTGATGGAATTATTGTACCTGGTGGTTTTGGTCAAAGAGGCACCGAAGGTAAAATGAAAGCTATCAAATATGCTAGAGAAAATAACATTCCTTTTTTAGGATTATGTCTAGGTCTACAATGTGCATTAATTGAATTTGCAAGAAACGTACTTAAACTTAAAAAAGCTAATTCAACTGAGTTTGATGAAAAGACACCTTATCCAATAATTGATTATATGCCAAATCAATATAAAGACATTATAAAAGGCGGAACGATGAGACTAGGAGATTATGATTGTGAAATTGATGAGAAGTCTCTTACATATAGTTTATATAAAGAAAAACTAGTCAAAGAAAGACATCGTCATAGATATGAATTTAATAACAAATTTAAAAAGGAATTTGAAGAAAAAGGAATGAGATTTGTAGGAATAAATCCACAAACAAAGCTTATTGAGATAATTGAGTTACCTTCAAATAAATACTTTGTAGCGTGTCAATTCCATCCAGAATTCTTATCAAGACCACTTAGACCTCATCCATTATTTTTAGGCTTTGTTAAAGCCTCTATCAAAGATGAATAAAAATTATAAAGATAATCTAAAAGATAGAAAAATAATTGAAAGAAAAAGAAACGTAGAATTAAAAGAGTTTATAGTAAAAGAGAATAAAGAACTTTTATCTTTTTTAATTGAAGATATTGGATACTCTAGAAGCAAAGCTAAAAGTTTATTGTCTCATAGATGCGTAAGTGTATCTGGAGCACCAATCACACAATTTGATTTTAAATTAGTTAAAAACGATATTGTAATAATCACTAAAAAAGGAATTAAAAAGAACAACATCGAAACTAATTTAAAAATCATCTATGAAGATGATGAAATAATAGTAATAAATAAACCATATGGATTGTTATCAATTGCAAGCGATAAAGAAAAAGGATATACCGCTTTTAGAATGGTCACTGAATATGTTCAAAAACAAGATAAACATAATCGTGTATATGTAGTTCATCGAATTGATAAAGAAACATCTGGTGTTTTAATGTTTGTTAAAAACAATGAATTAAAAGAGAAGTTTATTAAGAATTGGAACAACCTTGTATTAAAAAGAGGATACTATGCAATAGTAGAAGGAACATTAAATAAGAAAAGTTCTACTATAGAATTATATTTAAAACAAAACAACCTCAACCTCATATATGTCGCATCTAAAAACGATAAGACAGCAAAAAAAGCAATCACTGAATATAAGGTTATAAAAGAAAATAATAATTATTCTTTATTAGATGTATTAATACATACGGGAAGAAAAAACCAAATAAGAGTGACATTAGGACACCTCGGTCATCATGTTTTAGGTGATGATAAATACGGTAATCCGTCTAACCCTATAAATAGGCTATGTCTTCATGCATATGAACTAAAAATTATTCATCCAATAACTAAAAAAGAATATAACTTTAATGCACCAATTCCAAAAGAATTTAACGATTTATTGCGCTAAATTTTTTAAAAAAAACGTGCAGATTCTATATATTATTTGCGATTTGATATACTAAATTCTTATTAACATTTAGCGCAATAGATGTGGCAAGTATTGCATCTTTTGATGAAAAACCTGCCTCAATATATTTGATATACATTGATATAATCTCAACACTTGCCACATCTAATTTTTCTTTATTTCCTTCTATTACTAAAACGAGTTCTCCGATGAATTCACGAGGGACATCGATGAAGGTCTTTAAATCTCTTCTTATAAATTCTTCATGAAGTTTAGTGAGTTCTCTAGCTATGGTTATTTTTCTATTTCCAAATACTTCATATAATGAATTTAAAGTTTGATTAATGCGGTGTGGGGATTCATAAAAAATTAAAGTAAAAGGTATCGTTTTTAATGTTTCTAATTCATTCAATTGAGCTTTTTTCTTTGGAGGAAGAAAGCCATAAAATATGAATTTGGTTGTATCTAAACCAGATGCTATCAAAGCATTGATAAGGGCAGATGGTCCAGAGATTGGTATCACATCTATATCATTTTCTATGGCTTGTTCGACAAGTTTTGAACCAGGATCTGATATACAAGGACATCCTGCATCGGACATGTATCCAACAATTTTACCTTCAATTAAATCTTTGATTATTTTTTTAGATGCAGATATTTCATTATGTTCATGACATGATAAATAATGTTTAGATATATTTAATAGGTGCAATAATTTTGATGTTACCCTAGTGTCTTCACAGGCAATATAATCGCACTCATTTACAACATCAAAAAATCTTTTTGAAACATCATCGAGGTTACCAATGGGTGTAGGTATTAAATATAATTTTCCTTTCATTTGGATGCGTGAGTAGGCAATGATTTATATTGGTCTAGAGTTAATATCTCAAAACCATCTTCATTTTCTATTTTGATAGTCTTAGATAAGATATTGATTCCAGATACTTTGAATTCTTTCTTTTGATATGTGAGTCTTGAATTAATAGCAGGGTAATATTTCTTTTGTTCTGTATAGTAGTCATCTTCATATTTCAAACAGCACATCAATTTACCACAATGTCCTGAAAGTTTAGGTATATTAATTGTTAACATTTGGTTCTTTGCTTTTGTTAAAGTTATACCTTCAAATACAGTAAGAAACTTAGAACAACATAGTTCAAGTCCACATACTCCAATTCCTCCAACCACCTGAGCTTTGTCGCGAGGATTGATTTGCTTTAGTTCGATTCGACAACTAAGCTTTGCTGCAAGAATTTTTAGAAGTTCTCTAAAGTCAACTCGTTCATCAGATAAATAACAAAAAAGTACCTTGCTTCTATCAAGAGTGTAACATGTTTCAGTTAGGTTCATATCAAGTTCTAAGTCTTTTACATATTTTAAAAATACAGCTGAAGCCTCCTTTGCGAGTTTATCGTTTTCGTTTTTCTTTTGGATATCTACTTTTGTTGCTTTTCTAATAATTGGTTTTATAGGAAGAGGAAAAGATAGATCTTTTAAAGGAACTGGATTGCTTGCAACAAGAGCTGCTTCAATACCTAAAACAGATTCTACAACAACATAATCGCTCTTTTTGATTGTAGAATCATTGGTCTTAAAGTAATATGACTTTAAGTTAGAATTGAACTGAACACTTATATAATATTCCATAGCATTTATAATTTAATAATCTCTGTAATCAAATGTGTAATTAAAAGATTAATGTTAATATTATAATTCAATTCTTCCATTAAATTCACCAATAAAAGAATCGCTTTATTTAAATCATTAATATTTTCAATTATACGGTCCAAGATTTTAATGTATTCATCATGAAAAAAAGTTTCTTTTGTTAACTTTAAAGTCAAAGCTTCTTTAAAGAAAAAATACAACATATCAAAAAAATATCTCGCAGTTTTTAACTCTTTTTTTTGTGAAATAAATTCTATTTCCATATTAAGATATAGTTTATTTGGATCAGGTAAATAATTTATAAAAGTTATTGCAGCTTTTCTTGCAAGTAGATAATTTTCATCTTTTGACATCTCTATATAGTTATCAGAATCACAACCAAAATATGATAATAAATATATATCTAAAAAAGTTATTTTACTTTCATCTTTGATTTGTTGTATTAGTGCATCTTTATTAAATGTATGAAATTTAATTATTTGAGTTCTAGATTTAATTGTAGGTAGAACTTTAAATTCATTTTCTGATGTGAAAAAAGCATAAGTATCAGAAGGAGGTTCTTCTAAAAATTTTAAAAGGGTATTTGCGACATTGTTTCTCATTTTTTCAACTAAATTAATAATGTAAACTTTTTTAGAAACTACATCTGTACTAGTTGTAGAAAAGGTTACACCTATATTTCTTATTTCATCTATTTTAATGTTGTTAGAAACTCTACCATCAATTAATAAATAATTACTTAAACTATTGTTTTCAATTTGCTTTTCTAAAGTAGGATCTTGTTTATAAAAAGTTTTTTTATTTTGAAGAATAGATTTAGCTAAAAATTTAGCAGTCTCTAACAATGGAGTTCCTGGAGATCCAACAAATAGATATGCATGAAAAAAAGAATCATTTTTCAATGCTTTTTGGAATATTGAAAATGCATTTGGTTGATTCTTTTTTAAGTAGTTATATATGTCCATTTACTTTATTCTTTCTAATATTACTTTTATTGTTTCTTTAAATACAGAATAAGCATCTCCAGAACCATCTAAAACAACATATCTATTTTTATCCTTCTTTGCTAAATCTAAGAATGTCTTTCTAACTCGATCATAAAAAGGAAGAGATTCAAGATCTAATCTATTAACTTCTCTGTTTCTATTTCTAGCAATTCGTTCTAAACCAAAAGCAGGATCAACATCAAAGATAATTGTTAGATCAGGAAATAGTCCATCAACAGCAAACTCATTTACCTTGAGTATTTCTTTAACACCGAGTTGTTTGCCTCCGCCTTGATAAGCAAGTGAACTATCTAAGAATCTATCACATAGAACAATTTTTCCTTCTTTTAATGCTGGTATTACTTTTTCTACAAGATGCTGTCTTCTACTAGCAGCAAAAAGGAGAGCTTCTGCTCTGTTATCGAGTTCTTTATTATCTTTATTTAAAATAATGTTTCTAATATCTTCTGCAATTTTAACTCCACCTGGTTCACGAGTTAAAACAACATCATATTTACGATTTAATAGATATTCATAAATCATTTTTGCAATTGTAGATTTACCTGAGCCTTCTACACCTTCAAAAGTAATAAACATTTTATCTCTCCTAATCTTTCAATGATTTTCTTCCTTCAAGGGCCTTGGTGATTGTTAATTCATCCATGTAGTCAAGTTGACCACCAAATGGTACACCAACTCCCATCCTAGAAACTTTTACATCTTTATTATTTAACAATTTTGAAATATATAATGCAGTTGTTTCACCTTCAATTGTTGGGTTAGTTGCAAGTATAATTTCAACTATTCCTTCTTTTTCAATACGTTCAACTAGTTCATTAATTTTTAAATCATCTGGAGATATACCTTTCATTGGAGATATTTCACCATTTAAACAATGATAAATTCCATGAAATGAATGTGAATTTTCAAATGGATATACATCCTTATAATTTGCTATCACAATACAAAGCGTATGATCTCTATTTGTATTTGAACATATTGAACATAAATCTTCATCTGTTAATAACCCACAGTTTGGACATGGATGAATGTCTTTTTTAACTTTTTTAAAAGTATCAATAATTTCATCCACATCTTCATCTTTAAAATTGATAACAGCATATGCCATACGTTCTGCTGTTTTATCTCCAATGGTTGGAAACTTTTTAAAGCACTCTTTTAGTTTTTCAATAGATTTTAAATCTTTCATTTTATAAACTAGAACATTTGACCAAGAGCAGATTGGTTTTGATATTTAGCAGATAACTCCTCATCTTCTTTCATGATTTGATCTTTAACAGTGGTGTATGCAAGCGTAATCATATCTATTAACATCTCTTTGTTTTCTACACTTAAAAGAGAATCATCTAATATTTCAAGTTTAACAAGAGTCATGTTTCCTTTAAGCGTAATAGATATAGCTCCACTCACTGTATGAGAGTATTCTTTTTCTTCTAATTGACCTCTTTCTTTTTCATACGCTCTTTGTACTTTTTGCATTGCTTGAACCATCTTTTGAAAATCCATTTGATCAATCCTCCTTATTAATTATTTATTTCTTTTAATTTAACATTTTCATCCTTTAAGTCAAAAGGAACATTTTTGTTTTTAGAATATTCAAAATATTTGTTGTAGTATTTTTCTTGATCATCTTTATTTAAGGCATAAACTTTAACATCTATCTTAAATAAATCTTTTAAAATTTTTGATAGAACTTCATTATTTGAAATTAAATTTGCTTTTGCTACTTGATGTTTAAAATCATAGCGTAATATTAAAATTTGTTTAGTATAAACAAAAGGTGAACCATCTTTTAATAAAGTAGCAAAAGCTTTCGTTTCTAAATTAGAAGTTAATGTGTCTAATTTGTTCCATTCTTCTGTAAGTGAAGCTCTTTTTTGTTTATATTTAGATCCAATAAACATTAATTTAATAACATCTTCTTCAGATAAGCTATAAGATTTTCCATCTTTATATAAAGCTTTAACTTTGTTTTTTGAAGAAGATGATTCTGTTGTTGTTTTTGTTTGTGTATCATTTGTTTTTTCTACATTTGATGTAGTTTTTGCGGGATTTTCATCTAAAACAACTGTTTTTTCTTTATCTTCAATGCTTTTAAGAACATACAATTCAAAAACAAAATTTGGATTAGATGATGTTTTAATTTTATTTTCACATTCTAAAAATAAATCAATTAAATAAAGAATATCACTAGAGGTATAAAGTGATGATATCTTTTTAATTGAATCAAGCGATGCATTTTCTAGGAACGAAGAGTTTGATGTTTTTAGATATATTAAGATATCTTTTAATAAATTTAAAAGTTCAGTTACAAATCGTGAAATATCTAAATTAGATTTAAATAATTTATCTAAAAACTCTATTAGTTTAATAGAATCTTTTTTATTAATGAGAGTTAAAAGATTAATCTTCTCTTCAATGGTAGTTAAACCAAATATTGATAAGACACTATCTAAAGTAATCTTCTTATCAGAGAATGCAATTAACTGATCTAATATACTCAATGCATCACGAGCTCCACCGTTTGCAATATCGGCTAAAACTTCTAAGACACCTTTATCATAAGTTATCTTTTCTTTTGTTAGAGCATTTTTTAAAACATTTTTTAATTCTTCTTTAGATAACTTTGTTAAATTGTATCTTTGACATCTACTTAAAATGGTAGGTAAAACCTTATACGGATCGGTAGTACATAAAATGAATACGACATGAGTTGGTGGTTCTTCTAATGTTTTTAACAAAGCATTAAAAGCTTCCTTGGACATGTTATGTACTTCATCGATTATATAAACTTTATATTTACCTTTAGTTGGTAGATATCTACTTTGTTCGATTAATGTTCTAACATTATCTACGCCACTATTACTAGCAGCATCGATCTCTATCACGTCTGGATTACTACCATTATTTATTCCTACACAGTTTGGACATTTATTACATATACTACCTACACCTTTTTCACAGTTTAGAGCTTTAGCAAATAAACGAGCTAAACTTGTCTTACCTGTACCTCGAGGTCCACAAAAAAGATAGGCGTGAGCAATCTTGTTGTTAGCAAGAGCATTCTTTAAAGTTTTTACGATTGCATCTTGCCCAATAATCTCTTCAAATGTTTTACTTCTATACTTGTTATATAGTGCTTGGTAGGACATA
>CAZJPX010000002.1:0-29544 GCA_964548325.1 uncultured Staphylococcaceae bacterium | reverse complement strand
ATCTTGCTATTGTTGCATCTTTTTCTGTCAATGGTGTTGCAACAATACATACAAACATTTTAAAAGCCAACACCTTTAAATATTTCTATAAATATTTTCCAGAAAAATTTAATAACAAAACCAACGGTATAACTCACCGTAGATGGTTGTTGTATTCAAACAAAGCTCTCTCTAATAAGATAACATCATTAATTGGCAATAATTGGATTAAAAAACCAAGTGAGTTAGAAAAATTATTAAAATATCAAGATAACAAGAAACTTCATAAAGAATTAAAAGCGATAAAACTTGAAAATAAGCTAAGATTAGCAAAGTTTATTAAAGAAAGAAACAAGATTGATGTAGATCCAAATTCAATATTTGATACTCAAATTAAAAGATTACATGCCTATAAAAGACAGCTTTTAAACGTCTTTAGAATCATATATTTATATAACGAAATTAAAACCAACAAGAAGTTTAAGATGTATCCTCATACATATATCTTTGGAGCAAAAGCAGCCCCATCATATAAATTTGCAAAAGACATAATTAAATTAATTAATGCTGTTGCTGATGTGGTTAATAATGATCCTGAAGTCTCTAAATATATGAAGGTAGTATTCATCGAAAACTATGGAGTCAGTCTTGCAGAAATTATCATTCCTGCCACAGACATCTCAGAACAAATTTCAACAGCTGGAAAGGAAGCAAGTGGCACTTCAAATATGAAATTTATGATGAATGGAGCTCTCACTTTAGGCACATTAGACGGTGCTAATGTTGAAATTTGTAAATTAGTAGGAAAAGAGAACTGTTTCATCTTTGGTCAAACAGTCGAACAATTAGAAGAACTTAATAAAAAAGGATCATATAATGTTTGGGATTTATATAACAAAAATGCCTCAATTCATTATATTTTAAATTCCTTATTTAGTGGTCCATGGTGTAGAAATAAACCTAATAGATTCAGAAGCATTTTTGAAGAAATCATGAACAGAAATGATGAATACTTCATCTTTAAAGATTTTGATGCTTATATTAAAGAAACTAAGAAAATAGATGATTATTACCTTGATGAAGATGCATGGGAAAAATCATGTATTATCAATATTGCAAAAAGTGGATACTTTTCTAGTGATAGAACAATAGAAGAATATAACAAAGATATTTGGCACTTAAAAAAGATAGTTTTTAAATAAAATAACTTAGATTTGCAATGATTTTGAATTAATAAAACGTTTTTAATGCTTATTTATAAATTTTTCAACGAACTCATCTAATGTATAACATTCGATGTTTAATCGTTTAAGTTCTTTTGTCGTGTATCCTTCCCCTTTAATTAATCCACCATTAAAATAACCATTATAGATTTGATGAACTCCACAACTTGGTGATTTTTCTACTAGTATCGCTTTAGATACATTTTTAAATTTAGTTATATTTAATATCTTTTTTGTGCCTATTAAAAAGTATTTATTTACATCTTTTCCACTGATTGAATAAGGTAATCCATTTTTTAATTCTGTTGGTTCTCTTGGCACACTCATCCCACCAAATACTTCTGGGCATATTGGGACTATGTCATATTTTTCTTTGACGAGTTCGATGCGTTCGTCATAATTAGAATTACCATCATATCGACATCTATCTCCTAATAAACAAGCACTAACAATTATCGTTTCCATAACCAAGATTATATGAAAAATTAGAAAAGTTTAAAAGGTATCATATATAATAATTTCATGCATTCAAATAAAGAATACTTTTATGTTTTAATTGATGAAAAAACATATTTGGTCAATGTAAAAAGATTTACTAATCAAAGATGTATCAGAGCAAGATTTATTGATGGTGAATTTCTTGTAACTGCTTTTCATGGTATATCATTAGAAGAAATAAAAGAAATATTTTTAAATGAAATAAATTATAAGAAATTAATTAAACCAAGTAAGAAAAATGCATTTAGAACAAATGGAGTATATTTTCTTGGAGAGTTCTTAAAAAGCGATGATGGATTTGTTAAAGTATTTAATAAAAATGTTTTATATAAAGATCAAAAAATCTTTTATAAAATGATAAAAAAAGATGTTCAAAAATTTTTAGCTGAAAGAACGTTATATTATTCAAATTTGATGGGTATAAAAGATCCTTATTCTATAAGAATAAAAAATGTATCTTCCATTTATGGTTCTAACTCGGTTCAAACACATTCGATTACTTTATCTATTTCACTAATACACCATTCAGTTGAAGAAATTGATAGTGTAATTGTCCACGAGTTAGCTCACGATAAATATCGTGACCACTCTGATAAATTTTATAATCATATTTTAAAATACTATCCTAACTATTATTACTGGGATAAGAAACTTAGATCTGGATTTAAACAATAAGAGGAATAATAAGAATGATAAAAGAAATCACATCAATTCATAACGAGATAGTAAAATATGCCTGCTCATTAAAAAATAATTCTGATATTAAAAAGGAAAAGAGATTTCTAATAGAAGGAGAACATCTTTTAGAGATGTCTAAATTATATTTAGAAACTGTATTTACAACTAAAAAATTAAAATTAGATGACTCTATTAATCAATACATTGTAAATAAAGAAATTTTAAAAAAGATATCAAGTTCTATAAGTGTTCCTGATGTGATTGGTATATGTAGATTTATTGATAGCAAAATAGATTACACAAAACCTATTTTATATTTGGATGCAATACAAGATCCTGGAAATGTAGGAACAATAATTAGAACTGCATTAGCATTTAACTTTAGAAATATAATTCTATCAACTGACTCATCATATCTATATAACCAAAAAGTTATTCAATCATCTCAAGGAGCGATATTTGAGGTAAATATAGAAAGCGGAGATATAGGAACAATTAAATTATTGAAAGAAAAATATAAATATAAAATATTTGGTACTTCACTATCTACTGTATCTAAAAATCTTGATAATGTTGTATTAGACAATAATAAATTTGTAATCATCTTTGGCAATGAAGGTAATGGCATAAAAAAAGAAATAGAAAATCTTTGTGACCTCTTAATAAAAATTGAAATTTCATCATCAATAGATTCATTAAATGTTGGTGTTGCAGCTGGGATAATTTTATATAAAATAGCACAAAATATAGACTAAAATCCTTGTAATAATTTATAAAAACAATGCAAAAATCATTTACAATTTAACAATTTATTTATTTTGCAAGATTTAATAATATTAGTTTTAATTAACAACTATAATAAATTATTAATATTCATTTAATTCAAGATTAACAATTAATGTGATAGAATTATCTTAGCGTTGACAAGGAGTAGTAATTAAGAAAATACCTTAACAGAGAGAAGAGAATAGGTGAGAACTCTTCAAGTAAAACTTAATGAATTCACCTTCGAGCGAGTTATCTTTTTATTTAAAAAGAAAATAAATTAAGTGCTTTATATAAAATAAAGAATTAGGATGGTAACGCGGATTAGATTCGTTCCTAACTAATTCTTTTTTATTTAATAAAGGGGGCATTATATGGAAGACTATAAGAAATACTTCGAAAAGATGAAACAAGAATTTATTGATGATTTAGAAAGCGTCAAAGATTATGCTGATTTTTCTGCATTAAGAATAAAGTATTTATCTAAAAAAGGTGTTATTCCTTTAATAATGACCAAAATTAGAGAAGTCGATGATAAGAAATCATTTGGCGAAGGATTTAATGAACTTAAGACATTTGTTGAAAATATATTCTTAGAAAAACAACAAAAATATGATTCAGAAGCTCTCCAAGAAGAATTATTAAAAGATAAGATTGATATATCTTTTCCAGGAGTCAATTATAATGTCGGGTATGTTAATCCATTCTTTAAAGTGATAAATGAAATCGAAGATATCTTTGTTGGAATGGGTTATAGTATCGCCGATGGGCCAGAGGTAGAACTTGATAAGTATAACTTTGAACTATTGAACATACCAAGTAATCATCCAGCTCGAGATATGCAAGATTCATTATATATAGATAAGACGACTTTACTTAGAACTCACACTTCTCCTGTTCAAGCTAGAGTGATGGAACGAGCTAAAGGTCAACCTGTAAAAATAATATGTCCTGGTAAAGTGTATCGAAGAGATGATGACGATGTCACTCATTCACATCAATTTGGACAAGTAGAAGGATTAGTTATTGATAAAAATATCAATTTAGGACATCTTAAAGGAACGCTTGAATTATTTGCTAGAGCAATGTTTGGAAAAAAAAGAGAAATTAGATTAAGAAGTTCATATTTTCCATTCACTGAACCATCTGTAGAGGTAGATATTTCTTGTATTAAATGTGATGGAAAAGGATGTTCGATGTGTAAACATACTGGATGGATAGAAATACTTGGTGCTGGTATGGTTAATCCAAAAGTATTAGAGATGAATGGATATGATCCAGAGATTTACTCTGGTTTTGCATTTGGAATCGGAATTGAACGTGTTGCAATGCTGAGGTATGGCATCGATGATATAAGACGTTTTTATCAAAACGACATTCGTTTTTTATCAAGTTTTAATAAGAAAGTAGAGGATTAATTATGTTAGTGAGTTTAAAAGAAATTTCAAAATATGTGAATATATCATCTCTTGATGTTGAAGATATTGCAAAAAAGCTAACATTTGCAGGAATTGAAGTAGAAGAGATAACCAAATTTGCAACCGGTACAAACCTAGTTATAGGTCAAGTTATAACATGTCAAAAAATAGAAGGAAGCGATCATCTTTCAATATGTAAAGTTAATATTGGTAAAGAATCATTGGATATCGTATGTGGTGCACCAAATGTCAGAGCTGGTTTAAAAGTAATCGTTGCTAAAGTTGGAGCAAAATTAAAAGATATAGAAATTAAAGCTACTACCATAAAAGGTCATACATCAAATGGAATGTTATGTTCATTGTTAGAGTTAGGTGTTGATAGAAAATATTTGAGTGAAGAACAAATCAACGGAATTGAGGAACTACCAAGTTCTTCTAAAGTTGGGGAGACCGATGTTTTAGGATATCTAGGATTAGATGATACAGTTTTAAATTTATCTTTGCTTGCTAATAGAAGTGATTGTTATGCTCTATTTAATGTAGCGCGAGAAATAGCAGCATTATTTAATTTAAAAGTTAAACTTCCTATTTGTAGAGAGAACCAAACATACCTTGAAAAGAAATTTAAAGTCGGTTCAACATCCAATAACTGCAAGCAATTTTATGGAAAAATTGTAAAAGGAATAAAGATTGAAGAATCTCCTAAATGGTTAAAAGAAATATTGAATGCCTCTGGCATAAGAAGTAGAAATAATGTAGTAGATCTAGGTAATTACATCATGTTGTTAACTGGTAGACCTCTACATATATATGATTTTGATAATTTAAAAAATGATTTAATAGTTAAAGATGATATTGAACAAAAACTTGTCGGACTTGATGGAAAAAAATATCAAATTAAAAAAGGTGATTTAACTGTTACTACAAATAAAGGTATACCTGTATGTCTTGGAGGAATACTTGGTGGTGAAAATAGCGAAATAACTGAAAAAACAAAAAATATCTTGATTGAGGTTGCTAGTTTTAATTCTACTCAAATTAGAAAAACATCGACACGACTTGGTCTATCATCTGATTCATCCCAAAGATTTATAAAAGGAATTGATCAAAGTACAAAAACTGCAATCTATACTATGAATCTAACGACCAATATACTAAAGAAGTATATAAAATTTAGTGACATATCTAACCTTTTAAAATATGATGTAATTAAAGATAAGGAACAAGTTATCAAAGTATCTAAAGACTATATAAATAATAAACTTGGAACCGATTTTAATGCTATGACAATTAAAAATGTTTTAACTAAACTATACTTTAAAGTCACATCAGTTGGAGGAGGAGCGTTTGTTATAAAAGTACCTTCATTTAGAATAGACATCGCTGGTAAGGCTGATATTGCAGAAGAGGTCATCAGATATTTAGGACTAGAAAATATTAAGTCTATTCTTCCAACAACTGATACTACTGTAGGTAAACTTCATAAGTATGGAAGACAAAAGAGATGGCTTGAAAATTTCTTAATTTCTAAAGGAGTAAGTGAAGCCTTAACTTATACATTAATTGATAAAAATAGTTTAGATTTGTGCAAAATTTTTACAAAAGACGATGTTTATGTGATATGTAATCCATTGACAGAAGAACATAAATATGTAAGAAGCGCCATCACTCCTTCTTTGATTGATGTCACTGTATATAACTATAACCATGAACAAAAAGATGTCGCTTTCTTTGAAATTTCTAAAGTCACATCTAAGACTAAACTTGAAGAACATTTATCTGTTGTTCTTCTAGGCAATAAATATCAACAAGATAAGTATGGATTTGTTAAATTTTCATACTTTGATGCAAAAGGAATAGTTGAATCGATACTAGACCAATTTAACATCCAAGAATCTAGAATCAAGCTAAAAGCTTTAGAAGAAAATAAACTGTTCCACCCATATAAGAGTGCAGAGATACTGCTTGATAACAAGCCACTAGCTAAATTTGGTGAGATTCATCCACTTAAATTAAAAGAATACGGCATCATTAAAGAAAATATGGTCGCACTTGAACTAAATCTAACATTATTATTTGAAACAAAATCAAAAAATAATAAATATGAAACGATTCCTATTTATCCTAGCTCGACAAGAGATTATGCAATAATTGTTGATAAGGCTTTTGAATATGGAAAATTGAAAACTGAATTAAAAAAACTATCTTCACTTATAAAAGAGATCAATGTTTTTGATGTTTTTGAAAAGCTCAATGTCGAAGATGGATTAAAATCAGTTGCTTTCACTGTCACATTCCAAAGTTTAGATCACACTTTAAAAGAAAATGAAATCGTTGAAGTTGATTTAAAAATTAAAGATTATCTAGAAAATAAAATCAAAGTCACCTTAAGGAAATAAAAAATGAGAAGATATTTTAATAGTTTTAAAGATGATGAGCTAATTGAATATCAGGTTAACAAAACTTTACTTAATAATCTTAACCAATCTAAAGATATTCAATCTTTTAATGGCGGAATCGTTACTTTTTTTATCAAAAAAATAGATGAAATCCTTGAAATTAAAATAAAAGGGACAATAGATCTTAGTCTTATTAGCTCTTATTCATTTAAACCTTTTAAGACAAATATTGAAATAAAAGACAAATTATATTTCACAGATAATGAAAATTATGAGTCTGAAGAGGTTTTTTTAATCAACAATATGATTGATTTTGATGAAATTCTTTATTCATTAGTGCTCGTCAGCATTCCTATTAACCCATATAAGGAGGGCGAAGACACTACTTCAATTAGTGGAATAAAGATTCTTCAAGAAGAAGATGTTAAATCAGAGACCTTTCCTCTATCGGAGAAATTAGACAAAATATTAAAAAATGTTGAAGAATAAAAATCCTTATTTACTCTATATCCTCGTGTATTTATAAAAAACTTTGCAAAAATCCTGTTTTTTCTAAAAAAACCAAGAATTTTTAAAATTTCATGGTCTATATAGAGAAGTTTAATTAACTAAAGACGCTATACATAGTATAGCGTCTTTGTTTTTATTTTTTTGACAGCGACAAAAAATAATTTTAAAAATTCTTGTTTTTAGTTTTACAGAAAAAAAATCAAGTTGTATTATTTAAGTACACCTGGTGGGAGAAAGTGGGAGAAAGTGCAAATGAGATTCTTTGGAAGTTTCGAGTATAGCCTTGATAACAAGGGTCGCGTCTGTCTTCCTAGTAAGATGAGATGCGATGAAACCAAGATTCTCTACATTATTAGAGGATTTGATGGTTGTATTTCGCTATACACTGAAGAAGGATTTGATGAATTTGTCCTAAAACTTGAAGCTAGGGTGTTTGAAGCCAAAGCCGATGCTCGTAAAATCATGAGAAACTTCCTTGCTTCTGTTGAGAAGGTTGAAACCGATGGAAGTGGAAGAATCCTCATTCCTAAGAAGTATCTTGAGAAACTACAGATTACATCAAAGGTTGCGATAGTTGGAGTTAATGATCATATCGAAATTTGGGAACTCAATGCCTGGAAAGAATACGTTGAAGGTACCGACTCAAATTTAGAAGAAACAATCGAATCATTGTTTGAAAATGAGTGGTAATTATCATTATTCGGTGATGTTAGATGAGGTGATCACTAACTTAGATATTAAAACCGACGGAATCTATCTAGATTTAACCTTAGGTAGAGCAGGTCATTCAAAACAGATATTAAGAAAGATTCCAAATGGACTTCTAATTGGAGTTGATCAAGATATCGAAGCAATTGAATATTCAAAAGAAGAATTAAAAAAGATTGGTAGTAACTTTAAAGTTATCAAAGACAACTTTAGAAACATCAAATCGATTATGTCTTCTTTGAATATAACAGCTGTAGATGGTGTTTTATACGATTTAGGTGTCTCTTCTCCTCAATTTGATAAAGGTGAAAGAGGATTCTCCTATCGATATGATGCCACACTTGATATGCGAATGGATTTAGATCAAAGTCTAAATGCAAAAGAGATCGTTAACACATATCCGTTTAAAGAACTCGTGAGAGTCTTCAAAAATTATGGTGAAGAAAAATATGCATATCAGATAGCAAATCAAATCGTTCTTAGACGTCAACAAAAAGAGATCAGTTCAACATTTGATTTAGTGGATATTATTAAAAGTGCTAAACCAACAAAAGAACTATCTAAGATTGGACATCCTGCTAAACAGGTGTTCCAAGCACTTCGAATTGAAGTGAATGATGAATTAAATGCGCTAGCTACATCTTTAGAAGATTCAATCAATCTTTTAAAAATAAAAGGTCGAGTTGTAGTTATCTCGTTTCATTCATTAGAGGATCGAATCGTTAAAAATATTTTTAAAAAATATTCTGTTATCGAAGGTAATAGAACAAACGATCTGATCGATCCAAGGTCAATTGAACAGCCATCGTTTAAACTAGTAAATAAAAAGGTGATGACTCCAACAGATGAAGAAATTAACTTCAATTATCGTTCAAAATCTGCAAAGCTCAGAGTATTAGAAAAAGTTAAATAAAGGAGGCAAAAATATGGAGAAGATGGAAGATAAATTAGTTAAGTCAAATCATGGACCAAGTTATTATAACTTTCAAAAACTTCTTGCTGCCTTTAGCTTACTTCTTGTTGGGGCATATACTGTTATTAGATTCTTATATAAGTAAATGCGAGGTAAGAAGTTATGGAAGATAAATTATTCAAAACAAATCATAGACCAATTACTTACGTCTTTAAAAAATTTATGTTGAACATTGCTATATTCCTAGTTGCTGTTGGAATAATAGCAATCCCAATCAGCATCGCTGCAACTATCAGTTTCAATGATACTACTGCCGAAATTAACACCAACACTGAAGTTGTAGACTTAAATATTGAAGATAACGATTTACTTACTTATTGATAAATGTTCCTCCCTATTTAAGGCAAATCGTTTCTTCAGATTTGCCTTTTTAAATTAATTAGAGGACATATAACAATTAAATATTAGAGTTAGAGCAATTTTTCATAAAAAGGAGGAGAAAAAATTATGGAACAATTAGCAACATTAGAAATTCAAAATACGACGTTTAAAGTGACTGTTGGATATATGTTAAATGGTAAAGTGAACATCATTTATAAGAAAGTCTTTCCTCTATCAGTATCAATATATGATTGTGACATATATGATTTTAATACACTCGCAAAGGATTTATCCGTATTACAACATATTGAAGAAAACGGTTTATCTATTGCCATAAACGAGGTAATTTTGATTTATCCTCCATATGGTTTAGATGTCTACACAAGTTCGGCTACCATTAATGTATCATCGCTTGATTCAAGAATATCTCTTTTAGATATTCAAAACTGTTTATCTCATATCACTCGTGAAAAACTACCAGATCCAAACAGTGTCTTAGTTGATGTGATACCAACTGTCTTTCAACTTGATAATAGGAAGAACTATAATGAACCTCCAATCAATGAAGTATCAACTACTTTATCAATAAAGGCTAATATGTACACCCTCCCTTATAAGATGGTCGAAGACTTAAAGAAAGCTTTAAAACTTGCCAAAATTAAAGTTAAAAAAGAGGTTGTCGCTCCAAGTGGAGTAAGTTATCTTATAAACACATTAGAACAAAGAAAACCAAATTACTTCTTAATCAATTTTGGTGAAAAAATAACAACTGTCTCAATAGTTTCAGATAATAATGTTGTCGCTAGTACATATTTCCCATATGGTAAAGAACATCTATTAGATCGAATCGTCTCAAATTTTGAGATATCCTACAACGAAGCAAATACTTTATTAACTATCTATGGAATCGATGAGAGACAATCTTCATATCATCCATATATCTACAAATATAAAGACAAACCTAATAAAGGTTTTAATAAAAACGAATTACAGCTAGTTGTTATACCTTTCTTCAATGAATGGATGGAATATGTTAAAAACGCAATTAAGAGCTTACTACCAAATGAAAATCTAATTCATACGGTCGGTTTAACGTTCACCGGAGAAGGAGCTTTGATCAAAGGTTTAATTGACTTTGTTAAGAAAAACTACACCAATAACTTTGATATAAAGATATTAAAAACAGATGTCATCGGATGTGAAGATCCAATGTGGGCAAACTCTGTTGGAGCAATCTGTTTTTCAGCTAGTTATAAAGGATCTCTTAACGATAACAATCTACATCGAATCAATGAGATCTCAAGAATCTCAAATGATAAACCAAACAAATACACCGAAATTAACGACTACTTATAATTAGGAGTAGACATTGAAAGGTTTATTCGATTTTGAAAATATCAAGAGCAACAATAAAGTTGTTGTGATTGGTATTGGCGGAGCTGGTTGCAATGCCATCAACAAGATGATCGATGAAAAAATTTCTAATGTGAGTTTTTATGCATTGAACACCGATAAACAATCACTTGCTCTATCTAATGCCAAAAATAAATTATTACTTGGAGAAAAAATTACCAACGGAATCGGAGCAGGAGGAGATCCAAAAATTGGAAGGAAAGCTACTCTTGATTCGATAGTTGAGATCAAAGAAATAGTCCAAGGTGCAACTCTTGTATTCATCGCTGCTGGAATGGGTGGAGGCACAGGAACCGGCGGGGCTCCGATTATTGCAAAAAGTGCAAAATATACTGGAGCCCTCGTCGTAGGAATTGCTACTCGCCCTTTTTTAATGGAAGGAAGTAAAAGAAATAAGATCGCAATTGATGGTATAAATAAATTTAAAGAAGGAACCGATAGTTTAATTGTTGTCAGCAACGACAAGTTATTATTAGAAAAAGGTGATATGCCAATCAATGAAGCTTTTAAGGAAGTGGATGATGTTTTAATGCGCGCTGTTAAAATGGTGAGTGAGTTAATATTAAAACCAGGTTTAATTAGCATCGATTTTGCAGATATCAAAAACAACTTAAAAGGTGGAGGATATGCCATAATTGGCATTGGTAAAGGAGAAGGAGAATCAAGAGTAGAAATGGCTGTAAAATCAGCTCTAGCAACTCCTCTTAGTGATCAATCCATCTTAAAAGCAACAAGAGGAATATGTCATGTCATAACAGGTCCTAAAGTATCCTTATATGAATCCACTGCAGTTGTCAGTAAAATCATCGAACACACTAACCACCATTTAAATTTAAAGTTTGGTATCTCAATTGATGATAAATTAAATGATCAAATTCATGTATCAATTATTGCAAGTGGGTTCAACGACAAGATAGATTTTTCAAAACCAAACATCAATCTATATGAAGAACACAAAAATAATATAGAAAATGAGACTATCACTTCTTCTTCTATCGAAGATATCATCCCATCTTTCTTAAACAAGAAAGATTTTTAATTTTGATTAATTTATAAATTTTACTATAATTATTTGCAGTAAAAGACACGTCTATTAAGAACTTGATCTATAGAGAATGTATCACGTGGTGGAAGATACTGATTGAACTTAATAGGTATCACTTTTATTATTTATTATTTACATTATCAATGAGTGATTAGATTTTATATATCTAATAACTAAGGTGGTACCGCGTATTTAAACGTCCTTAGAGCAATCTAAGGTTTTTTATTTTTAGGAGTAAAATATGGAAACAAAAGATAGTTTATTAATGCCAATAACTGAATTTGAAATGAGAGGTAATCTAAATAAAAAAGAGCCTCTTTTGGTTGAAAAATGGTGCAAAACTCAACTATATTCAAAAATAAATAAAAATAAAAAAGAAGAATATATGCTTCATGATGGTCCTCCATATGCCAACGGAGCGATGCACTGCGGACATGCATTAAATAGAACTTTAAAAGATTTTGTGGTTCGTCTTAAAAACATGGAAGGATATAAAACCAACTTTGATTTTGGGTGGGACACACATGGTCTTCCAATAGAGATAATGGTCACAAAATCAGGAGTTAATAGAAAGACAACTCCTATCGATCAATTTAGAGAAAAATGTAAAGAGTACGCCTTAGGTCAAATAGAAAAACAAAAAAAGGAAATTCAACGACTTGGGTGTCTAGGTAATTATGATAATCCATATTTCACAATGAATAAGGAATTTGAAGCAAACGAAATTAAATGTTTTGCAACTCTCGCCTTAAAAGGGCTGATCTATAAAGGATTAAAACCAGTTTATTGGTCTCCAAGCAGCGAATCAGCTCTTGCTGAAGCAGAGATCGAATATCACGATGTTGATTCATATTCAATCTATGTCTCTTTTGATGTAATAGAAGGTAAAAAACTTCTACCTAATAATTCAAAAATATTGATTTGGACTACAACCCCTTGGACATTACCAGCAAACTTAGCACTTTGTGCTAATCCAAGTTTTGTGTATGGATTATATGACACAGACATTGGAAAAGTATTGTTCCTACAAGATTTAAAAAAAGAACTTGCTACAAAACTTGGATGGAAAAAATGTAAATTGGTTAAGACATTTAAAGGTAAAGAACTTGAAAAAATTAAAGCTAAACATCCATTTTATGATCGAGAATCTTTAATGATTTTAGGTGATTATGTCACAGGTGATACTGGAACTGGTATCGTTCATATTGCTCCAGGTCATGGTGCTGATGATTACAATGTGTGTTTGAAATATGGAATTAAACCGTATTGTCCTGTTGATGAACACGGAAAGATGACAAAAGATGCTGGTAGTAGACTTGAAGGATTATTCTATGAAGATGCAAATAAAGAGGTGTTAAAAATACTTGAAGAAAATAAACACTTATTAAAAGTAGAAAAAATAAACCATAGTTATCCTCACGATTGGAGAACTCATAAACCAGTTATATTTAGATCTACTCCTCAATGGTTCTGTTCAATTGAACCAATTAAAGATCAATTAATTGAAGAGATACACAAAGTTAAACGGCATCCTGCTTGGGGTGAAACCCGTATGATCAACATGGTAAAAGATAGAAATGATTGGTGTATATCTCGACAAAGAGTATGGGGTGTACCAATTCCTATCATCTACTGTGAAGATGGAACTCCAATTATAGAAAAAGAGGTATTTGATCATATTGAAAAAGTAATTAAAGAAAAAGGATCTAATGCTTGGTATCAATTAGATGAAAAAGATTTGCTTCCAAAGGGATATAAAAATCAACATTCACCAAATAATAAATTTAAAAAAGAAAAAGATATCATGGATGTTTGGTTTGATAGTGGTTCTTCTTGGAATGGAGTATTGAATGAGAGAGGTCAAAAATATCCTGCCGATATGTATTTAGAAGGTAACGATCAATATCGTGGTTGGTTTAATTCTTCTTTAATTTTATCGGTTGCAGTGAATGGAGTTGCTCCTTATAAAGAGGTCGTGACTCATGGGTTTGTCGTAGATGAAAAGTGGGAGAAGATGTCTAAATCAAAAGGAAACGGCATCGACCCATTAAAATTAATTAATGAATATGGAGCAGACGTCCTTCGACTTTGGGCAGCATTAACAGATTACCAACAAGATGTAAAATTATCTGAAAGTATAATGAAAACAATCTCAGATCAATATAGAAAGATTAGAAACTGTTTTAAATTTATGCTTGGCAATTTATCTAATGGAACTTTAGAAGAACGTTTTAAGAAAAAAGATATTCAAACTGAATTTGAACAATTAGATTTATATATCTTAAAAAGATTAGAGGTTGTTAAAAATAATTTTATCAAAGCGATGGATAATTTTGATTTCGTATCTGCGATGACAGAGGTTATGAAATTAATTAGTGATGATTTATCTAGTTTTTACTTTGATATTTGTAAAGATATCTTATACTGCGAAGATAAAAAATCTAAGCGTAGACTACAGGTTCAAACCGTTATTAATGAAATCTTGTTCACATTAATGAGATTACTTAATCCTATTATTCCTTTTACTATGGATGAAGTTAATAATGCATATTGTTTAAAGAGTGAAGAAAATGTACAACTTTATTCATATCCAACTATAACTAAAAATTATAAAGATAGTTTATCAAAAGAGTATAAGCTAGTTAGAGATTTAAGAGATGATGTATTAAAGTCTTTAGAAGAAGCAAGAACCTCAGGTCTTATTGGAAAAGCAAATGATGCAATTATTAACATGTACATTTTTGATAAAGATTGTAAGAAAGTTTTTTCTAAATTTGCTACATCAGAAAAACCATTGCTATTTATTGTATCTAAAGTAAATGAGTATAATAAATCTATAAAGAATTCTTATAAAGGCAAGGTTGCTGAAATTACTGTAGCAAAAGCAGATGGAATTAAATGTGATAGATGTTGGAACTTCTTTGATAAACAAGAAATTAAAGAGATTGAAGGAACACATCTATGTGGTAGATGTTTGAAAGTTATGAAGGTAAAATAAGCAGGAAAATATCTTAAATGAGTGAAGAAAAAAAAGAAAAAATAACTGAAAATTGCACAAATATTGATGAAAATAAGGATTTTTCTTTTGATAATGAAAAAAATAATCCTGAAAGTAAAAAAGAATGTTTTATAAAAGTTTTTAAAGAAAAACATCCTTACATTTTCTTAACTATAATTGGAGCAATTATAATTTTATTTTCTGTTATTTTTGACCAAGTAACAAAAGTAATTGCAAATAATCTTAGACCATATCAAGTCGATTTTATTCCATACATTATACGATTCACTTATACAACTAATACCGGTGCTGCTTGGGGATTATTTGGAGAAAGTGAAGCTGGTAGAATTATACTCATCATAATTTCTTGGGCTGTTGCTATAGGATTAATTGGATATTTTATTTACCTAGTTTATAAAAAAGAAAATATAAAACTAGGTTTATTCATAATCTGTGCTTTTATAGTTGGAGGAGATATTGGAAATTTAATTGATCGCACTTTCTTTTATGAAAGAGGTGTGATTGATTTTCTTGATATCACATCCTGGTGGCCAGGATTTGGAATATTTAATATAGCAGATTCAATTCTTGTATGTTCTATCGTCGCATTAATTATTTACTTTATAGTTGTAGCTATAAAAGAATCTAGGTGGTATCGTACTCGAGTTGCTGAAAAAGAAAAAGATGATTCAAACAAAAATTAAGAAATATAAAGTATCAAAAGGTGAAAATCTTTTACGAATTGATAAATACCTATCAATCATAGAAAAAGATTATTCGAGAACATATTTTGATCTATTAATTAAACAAGGCTTAGTAAAAGTAAACTCAAAAATTGTTTCATCTTCATACTTAATAAGAGAAGGTGATGAAATTGAAGTCACATATATTCAAAAAGAAGGCGATATTATCGAACCTATGAAGATGAAACTAAATGTTGTTTATGAAGATGATGATTTGATTGTTATAAATAAACCTCAAGGATTAGTGGTACATCCATCTAATGGACATCATAATGATACACTTGTTAATGCGTTGATTTATAACAACAAAGAATTATCTAAAATTAATGGAAAATATCGAGTAGGTATTGTCCATCGAATTGATAAAGATACATCAGGATTGTTATTAATTTGTAAAAACGATTTTGTTCATAATGATATTGCTGAGCAATTAAAAACTCACACTATGCAAAGAGAATATTATGCATTGGTTGATGGTAGTATTCCAAACGATTATTTAAAGATCGTAGGAAAGATAGGTAGGGATAAGAAAAACAGATTGAAGATGGCACTTGACAATAAAGACGGGAAAGATGCTATCACTCATATAGAAGTCATTAAAAGATATGATAAGTACACATTTGTTAAATGTAGATTAGAGACAGGTAGAACACATCAAATAAGAGTTCATCTATCTAGTATTAGACATCCTGTTGTTGGTGATGAATTATATGGAGGAAGTTTATCTATATATAATGATGGTCAATTGCTTCATGCATATAAATTAACATTCATTCATCCGAAAACAAAAAAAGATATCGTCCTTGAAATTGATCTCCCAAAATATTTTAAAGATGTGCTAGAAAAATTAGACTAATGGTGTGTTATTAAATGCTTCCATTACCTCTTGGTAATTTTTAAAATTATGTTTTGAAACTTTATTAAACTCTTCTAATCCGTACTTATTTATAAATTTTAATGAAAATTCATTGACATATTTTGCAGCACCTAGTGGGAATTTAGCACGATATTTTTTATTTAATTTATCTACTTCGATTAAAAAGAAATATCTAGCTATACAACTAGATAAGGCCACAGATGGAAAATATGATTCGCCTTTTTCTTTAAAGATGATATTCTTAGTAACTTCTTGTTGATCATTTAGATATTCATAATATCTAGGTTCTTCACAAAACTTATCAACATATATATTACCTACATATGGACATCTTCTATGAAGAGTAGTTAAACATGCATTGTGTAGAATAGATTTTATATGATTTAGATTATATCCATAATCTCTAATTAGAGTGTTATATTTTTCATTAGATAAAACCTTACAAGAATAATGAATCTTTTTTAATAACGTTGGCATTACATCCAATATTGCTTGATCAGAAATTTTTTTTGAATCAATGATCTTATAATCTTTAATAAATTTCATTGTATATAAATCGATATAAGAAGCACATACGACGATCGGTAAAAGGAAATCACCAACTCCAACTTCATCACTTCCTATTTGTTCATTGATATCAACAAAATATGGAGATTCTTTAATTAACTTTTCCTTTTTTGGCATGAAGTTTTCTTCAAGAGAATATTTTTTAGCAAGTGGTAATACATCTTCTCCTTGCAATGTTACTTTAAAAAAGGCTTTCTTTTTATTTTCATAAGCGGTTATTATTAAGTCATCAGTTTTTATTGAAAAAAGAATATATCCGACATTTCTCATTACGATATTGTCTTTATATTCTTCTTCAATTTGTTTTAATGTCTCTTCATCAACTTTTATTGTAACCATGTAAATATTTTAACACAAATCACAATTTATCTCTCATCTTTCTCCATAAAATGTGCATAAATGCTCGATTTGTGATATTTTATAGATATGAATAAATTGGTTTCTACATTAGAAATTAACAAGATAATTTTAGAGCTTTCTAAATATGCTAAGACACCTTTAGGAAAAGAAAAAATAGAAAATTTAAAGGTTCTAAGAAATAGAAAAAATATTCTTGCTGAATTAAATAAATTAAAAGAATATATGGGTTTAGCAAGTAATTTTGGAAATGTACCAGTTTTTTCAAATCTAGATTTTAATAATATATTTAAACAAATTAAAAAAGGATATGTCCTAAATGAAATCAATTTGAATGATTTAAGAAATGAAATTAATACTATTAATGAAATACAAAGATTTATAAAAAAGAAAGACATCTCTTTTAATTATCTAAGTGAGATCTTTGATTTTGATGATGTAGATAACATATTAAATGAAATCAATAGATGTATCACATCAAATAATGAAGTTTCATCAAATGCCTCAGTTAGATTAAAAGAAATAAGAAAGAAACTATCATCAATTGAAAAGAAAACAAAAGTTATATTAGATGAATGTTTAAATAAATATAAATCAATAATGAGTCTAGATACAGTTTCATATAAAAATGGACATTATGCATTTCCAATTAATACTAATAAGAAATCTCTAATAAAAGGGTTTTTACTTGATATATCAGACAGTGGGAAGACTTCATTTATTGAGCCAATTGAATTGGTTGAAATTGAAAACGAAAGATTCAATCTACAGCTTGAAGAGAAAGAAGAGATAAATAAAATATTATCTTCAATAACAAGGTTGATTTATGAAAAAAGAGATTCAATTTTAAAAAATAATATCAATATGTCTTTAATTGATTTTTATCAAACAAAAGCAAGTTATGCTTTTGATATCAATGGAGTAATTCCAGAAATTTCATCCAACCAGATTATTGAGTTATATCAAGCAAGACATCCCTTGATGAATAAAGATGATTTAGTACCTAACGATTTTATATTAAAAGGAAATAAAAAATTATTTTTAATTTCTGGACCTAATGCTGGAGGAAAAACAGTCGCATTAAAGACTGTATCGATATTAATTGCCATGAATCAAATGGGACTTGCTATACCTGCTTTATCGAATTCGATATTAGGTATTTTTGATAACATATATATCGAATTAGGTGATAATCAATCATTAGAAGCTAATCTATCTACATTCTCGGCTCATATTAGTAATCTAGCTAGAATATTTAAAAAGATAACTAATAAAGACATTATTTTCATTGACGAATTATGTACTGGTACTGATCCAAGAGAAGGCGAATCATTAAGTATTGCAATTGTAAAATTTTTACTCAACAAATCTTGTTTAGGATTCATCACATCTCATTATGAAAATTTAAAAAAGTTTGGATTATCTAATAAACAAATACTGAGTGCATCCTTTTTATTTGATAAAGAAAATATTAAACCAACATTTAAATTATTAACTGGAATAAGTGGTAGAAGTTATGGATTTTTAATTAGTAAAAAATTTGGTTTAAAGGAATCGATCATCAACGATGCAAGAAGTATTTATAATGATAAATCTAGTAGAGTAGATGAACAAATTACTGAAATTGAAAACAAAAATGATGAACTACGACAAAAAGAAATTGAGCTACTTCAAAAGATAGAAATTCTAAAACAAAAGGAAACTGAATTAATAACAAAGGAAGAAAAATTATCTACTAAAGAAACAAAGTTAAAAGAAAGAAAATTAGATGAATTAGATCAATACATTGAATCAATACAAGAAGAAATAAATTTAATTTATAACGAATTTTTGCAAGAAAAAAACTTAAAAAAAGCAGAAATACAACTTGAACACTTGATAGAAAAAGAAACCGATAATATTCAGATTAATGATTATGTTAAAGTGTTAGATACAAACATTGAAGGAGTTGTTAAAGCAATAAATAAAGACAAATATACAATCACAACTAACGAAGGTTTATCTATTAATACAACTTTAAGTAAACTTAAACTTTTAAACAACAAACCTAAAACCACTTATAAACTAGTCAACATCGATAATGATTTGTTAGGTAGAAAACAAACAGCTCGAACATTAAATTTAATCGGATTTAGAGTAGAAGAGGCAAAAAATTCAATCGATTATTTTTTATCTGAAGCATACGCAGCAGGTATTAAAGAAGTTAAAATAATTCATGGCTATGGTACTGGCAAATTACGTATTGGAGTACATGCTCATTTAAAACAACAAAGACTAGTTGAATCATTTAAATTAGGTGATGATACATCATCTGGAACCGGAGTGACTGTAGTTAAATTAAAATGAATGCAATATTAAAAAAACAAATAGATCTATTACCTGATAAACCAGGTTGTTATCAAATGAGAGATAAAGATGATAACATCATTTACATTGGAAAAGCTAAAAACTTAAAAAAACGTGTCTCTCAATATTTCTTAAGACCACAAAACGGTAAAACTGCAACGATGGTTCATAATATTGATCATTTTTCTATCTTGATAACCAAAACCGAACAAGAAGCTCTAATTCTTGAAAGAAATATGATTCAAAAATATCATCCTCGATACAATGTTTTATTGATGGATGATAAACATTATCCATACATTGCAATTCATAAAAACATTGAACACCCATATGTTTCAATTTCAAGAAACACCAAAGATAAAAGATGCATCTATTATGGCCCTTTTCCTGATGCGACTGCTTGCCATCAAACAATAAACATTATCAATCAAATGTACCCTTTAAGAAAATGTAATACGATACCTAAATCTTCATGTTTATACTATCACCTTGGACAATGTCTTGCTCCTTGTATTAATAAGGTTGATAAAAAAGAATATGAAAAAATAATTGATCAAATAGATTTGTTTTTAAAAGGATCAAGCAATGAAATTATTAAAAATATAACTGAAAAATTGAATCAAGCATCTTCTAATCTTGAATATGAAAAAGCGATGGAATATAAGAAGATGCTCGATTCAATTCATGCGATCAATGAAAAACAATACACGCAAATAAATGATGATGTAGATAGAGATTTTGTATCCTTTGCTATTAGAGATAACCATATTGGTATATTAATATTGCCTTTAAGAAATGGTTCGATCAATTTAAAAAAATCATATGTCTATGAATTAATAGGTGAAATAAATGAGTTCATATCAAGTTTTATTGTTCAATACTACTCAATAAATAAATTACCAAAAGAAATCATTGTGCCTAACCTTGATATTAAAGAAAGTTTGTATGACTTATTTGATGAAGCCAAAGTTTTAAATCCAGCAAAAGGTAAATTATATGAGATATTACAAATTGCTTTTGAAAATGCCAAAGAGGCATTAGATGAACATTTTTTAACTGCAAGATTAACTGATGATAATTTAAAAATATTAGAAAATTTAGGAAAAATCTTAAATATTGATACACCTTATCGAATCGAATTGTTTGATAATTCACATCTTATGGGAACTAATGCAATCGGGGTGATGGTTTGTTTTATAAATGGTGAACCAATTAAAAAAATGTATCGAAGATATAACATCGAATCCGATAATAAAAAAGATGATTTATCTTCAATGAAAGAGGTCATTAAAAGACGATATCAAAGATTGAAGGAAGAAAATGAGATTATGCCCAATCTTGTTATTGTAGATGGAGGATATAATCAAGTGGAAGTTGCATATGATGTTTTAAAAAATATGAATCTAAATATAAACATAGTAGGTTTAGTTAAAGATGATCATCATCGAACAAGAGGATTAGTAGATATCAACAACAATCTCTATGATATCAGTCAAAATAGAGAGTTATTTTTCATGTTAACTAGAATGCAAGATGAGGTGCATAGATATGCCATCACCAGTCATCGCAAAGCAAGAAAGAAAAATATGTATAGATCAATATTTGATGAGATAAAAGGGATCGGTGAGAAGCGAAAAGAATTAATTATTAGGACATATCCTTCCCTTGAATTATTGGAAAATGCACCGCTTGAAGAGTTAGAACAGATTTTACCAAAAGATATTGCTGAACAATTTTATAAAAAACTACATCAGGAATAACATATCATTAGTAATTATTTAGTAAATTAAAAGTATTTTAATAGGCAAAATGATGAAAAAAAATATATTTTGATATCTTTGTTCGTTTCTTTACTACAAGATATAAGTAGTATATAATTTATAAGCGATTTGGAGGAAAGTATGTCAACAAAGTTAGTAAAAACAAAAGAATGTGTATATCAAGTTAGTGCATCTCTTAATGGAGATGAATGGAAAAAATGCAAAGATTTAGCAATCGATGCTCTTGCTAAAAAGATAAATATTAAAGGTTTTAGAAAAGGTAAGGCTCCTCTTTCTCTTGTGCAAAGCAAGATTCAACCTGCTGATTTATATAGCGAAATGACTCATCAAGGAGCTAACCACTTATATCGTCAAATACTTGAAGAGCATAAGATTAGACCATTTTCACAACCATCAATTAACATCGATGGAATAACAGAAGATGAGTTTAAATGCACATTTACGATCACTACTTTCCCAGAAGTACAACTTGGTAAATATAAAGATATTCAAATACCCCTTGATGACTTTAAGGTAGAAGATAAAGAAGTAAATGAAGCTATTAATAAATTATTAGATGATAATGCGGAATTAGTGTTATCTGAAGGCCCTGCCAAAATTGGTGATACAGTGGTATTTGATTTTAAAGGTTATATTGATGGAAAAGAATTTGAAGGAGGTAGTGCTCAAAACCATTCCTTAGTTCTTGGATCAAATCAATTTGTACCAGGATTTGAAGATCAATTGGTCGGTGTAAAACCAAATAGCAAAGTTGATGTAAATATAACTTTTCCAGATCAATATTTAAAAGAATTAGCTAATAAAGATGCCAAATTTGTATGTGTTATACACGAGGTTAAAACCAAGGTTATGCCTAAGCTTGATGATGAATTTGCAAAAACTTTATCCATTAATGGGGTAGAAAACCTTGCAGAACTCAAAGAATTTGAAAGAAAAACCTTATTGAACAAAAAAGAACAAACTGCTCGTGAAACACATTTTAATAAAGTACTTTCTACAATCATTGATAATTCAACAATTTCAATTGCTGATGCAGTGGTTGAAGAGGAGGTTGCTCGTTCAAAGCAAAACTTATTAAAAGAACTTGAAAAAAATGGATTTACTTACAATCAGTACAAAGAGTTGACCGGAGCAACCGATCAATCAATAGAAGATACTTTCAAGCAACAAAGCTTGGTTAATTTAAAAAGAACACTCGTCTTAGATAAGCTAGCTCAGGTTGAAAATCTATACATCTCTCAAGATGAGTTAAATAAACAATATCAACAACTTGCAAATACCTATCAAACAGATGTCGAAAGCATTAAAAAAATGTATGGCCAAACAACTGCGGGCAATAAACTTGCAGAAAATATGTTGATGACTAAAATACAGAGGTTCATTATTTTAAATAATAAACCCGTTGAAAAAACGTCAAAAGCAAAGAAAACTACAAAAGAAAAAGAAACGAAAACAGCAGATAATAAAGCTACCTCAACAAAAAAGAAAAAAAATTGAGTGTAGTTATTAATAAAAATGAAAATCTGTGCTTTAATTAATTTAGGAGGGGGAAATTAATGAGCGAAGAAATGAAAAATGAAATTAAACTAGTTGATGAAACTTTTCCAAACAGATTACCTTTATTGATTACTAGAGGTTCTGTTGTTTTTCCTCTTGTTGCAAAAATGATTTATGCACAAAGACATTTTTCGATTGCTGGTTATCAAAAAGCAATCGATGAATATCAAAGCAATGTAATTATTGCAACTCAAAAAGATAGTGAGAAAGATTCTGATTTTACATTATCTGATATATATGAAGTTGCTACTTCATGTAAGATTTTAAGTACATCATATGGTGAACGTTCCACTCAAAGAATAAGATTAAGTGGAGCAATGCGTGTCATAATTAAAGATATCGAATTAATTGATGGTGTATACTATGCCATCTTTGAAGAATATCCAGATAAAGTTGGATCTGAATTTGAAGAGGTTAAACTCATCACAGCGATGCTCCAACAAATTGAAAAATTTGGTGTCAATCAAATTTTACCAACTGGTGAAAATGATTTTAGGATGCTCGTTAAGAGTGGAGCTGATAGTTTAACTCTCAGTTATTATGTAAGCGATGCCTTAAATTTAAATGTCGATACTAAGATTAATTTGTTGAGTGCTGAGACAGTCAATGATCGTTTATATAAATTAATAGGTCACATCAAAGAGGCAGCTTACAATAATGAAATAGAACAAAAAATATCTGAATACTTAAAAGAATCAGCTAGCAAGAATCAAAGAGAATACATCTTAAGAGAGAAGATGAAAGCGATTTCTAAAGAGTTAGGTGATGATCAAGCAACTGGTGAATCGATTCAAGAAAAATTAAAGAAGAACCCATACCCACAAGAGGTCAAAGATAAAGTTTTAAACGAACTTAAAAGAATGGAATCGATGCCTCAAGGATCACTTGAAGCATCTCTTATCAAAGATTATATCGATATCGTCTTTGATATCCCTTGGTTTGAAGAGACTAAAGATAATGATGATATTAGTAATGTTAAAAAAGTATTAGACGAAGATCATTATGGATTAAAATTAGTCAAAGAAAGAATTTTAGAATATCTTGCTGTTAAACAAGTAAATGGAAATCTAAAAGCTCCAATTCTATGTTTCTTTGGTCCTCCAGGTTGTGGAAAGACCTCTTTATCGATGTCGATTGCAAGAGCCTTAGGTAGAAAATTTGTTAAGTGCTCTCTTGGAGGCATCTCAGATGAAGCTGAAATTAGAGGTCATCGAAGAACATACGTTGGCTCTAGACCTGGAAGAATTATCTCTTTACTTAGAAAAGCTAAAGTTAGAAATCCAGTATTTTTACTTGATGAGATTGATAAACTTGGAATGGATTCATATAAAGGAGATCCATCAAGTGCATTACTTGAAGTGCTCGATCCAGAGCAAAACTTCTCTTTCAATGATAACTATTTAGAGATCTCATATGATTTAAGCAACGTCTTATTCATATGTACTGCTAATGATATTCATCGAATTCCTGAGCCTCTTCAAGATCGATTAGAACTTATCCCTGTTGATTCATACACCTTACTTGATAAGTTATATATCGCGAAGGGATTCTTAATTAAAAAAGAGATGAAAGCAAATGGAGTGAGTGAAGATACTGTTGCTTTTTTAGATGATGGATTAACCTACATCATAGAAAGATATACAAAAGAGAGTGGAGTACGTGATCTTGAAAGAAAGATTGCGACCATCTTAAGAAAAATAATTGTCGATAAGCTTGAAGGTAAGATTAAGAAAACAAAAAAGAAAGTGACAGTCGGAGTAAAAGAGGTTAGAAAATATCTTGGGGTTGAGATGTATGAAAAAACCGATAAAGAAAAAGGAAGTCAAATCGGTGTTGTCACAGGTCTTGCCTACACTCCGTTTGGAGGAGATATCCTTCCAATTGAGGTCACCTTCTTTAAAGGAAAAGGAAACCTAATTCTCACTGGAAAATTAGGAGAAGTGATGAAAGAATCATGTTCAATTGCTCTTGATTATTTAAAAGCAAACGCTGAAAAATATCATATCTCTTCTAAATTCTTCAACGAACATGACATCCATATTCATGTACCAGAAGGAGCAGTGAGTAAAGATGGTCCAAGTGCTGGATGTGCGATTGCTACAGCTATGGCTTCAGCTTTCACTAAAACTCCAGTTAGTGGTGATATCGCTATGACAGGTGAGGTCACTTTAAGAGGAAATGCTCTTCCAATTGGTGGATTAAGAGAGAAAACTCTTGCTGCTGTAAGAAGTGGAATTAAAAAAGTAATTGTTCCAAACGGCAACAAAAAAGATGTTGATGAACTACCAAAAGAGATTAAGGATAACCTTGAAATTATATACATGAATAAAGTTGATGAGGCAATCAACATCTGTTTTAAACAATAAAAAAATATGGCTTGTTCTTTTATAAATGCTAAATTTGTTTTATCGATAGCTGATATAAAGAACAAGCCTTTTTCTTTGGATGAAATTACATTTGTTGGTAAATCTAATGTTGGTAAATCTTCTTTAATCAACGCTCTTTGCAATATTAAAAATCTCGCCTACACCAGTTCAAAACCTGGGAAAACTAAACTATTAAATTTTTTTGAAGTGCAGACACATACTAAAGATAAAATATTTTATATTGTCGATTGTCCAGGGTATGGATATTCTGCAAGTCGTAGCAAAGATTATATACAATATGGAGATCTAGTTGAAAACTACTTTAAAAATAATAAATTGTTGAGATTAGTGGTGTTTTTACTCGATTCAAGGAGAATTCCATCTACTGATGACATCGAATTTTTTACATTTTTAAAAGAATCAAATTACAACTTCATCATCTGTTTTACAAAAGTAGATAAACTTAATCAATCTGAAAAAGCAAAAATAAAAAAGAATTATGAAGAAGCATTTAATGAAAATTTTTCATCAAGAAATAATTTATTAGTATCAATTAATGATAAAATGTCTATTGGAAAATTAATAGAAACTATTGTTAGTTATTTATAGGTATTACAAATGAATTTAGAAAAACGTTACGATTTTAAAAAAGTAGAAGAAGGTAAATATCAAAGATGGAAAAAGAAAGGATATTTTTTAGCAGGTGATTTATCTAAACCTAAATATTCCATTGTGATACCTCCACCAAATGTAACTGGTAAACTTCATATTGGTCATTCAATCGATAACACTTTTCAAGATATCGCTTGTAGATATAAAAAAGCAAAAGGATATGATGTCTTATATTTACCTGGTACAGATCATGCAGGAATTGCAACGCAAGCTAAAGTTGATGCAAAACTATTTGAAGAAGGAAAAACAAGATTTGATTTAGGGCGAGCCGGATTTTTAAAAGAAGCTTTTAAATGGACCAAAGAATATCAAAAACATATCCATGAACAATGGGCGAAGATGGGTTTGATGCTTGATTATTCTAAAGAGCGATTCACTCTTGATGAAGGATTTTCAAAAGCAGTCTATAAAGTATTTAAAATGTTATATGATGAAGGTCTCATATATCGTGGTGAAAGAATAGTTAACTATGATCCAAAAATGAAGACCGCTCTAAGTAATGTTGAAGTAATCTATAAAAAAGAAAAAGGATATTTTTACTACTTCAAATACAAGGTAGTAGGTGAAGATAAATACCTTGAAGTTGCAACGACTAGACCTGAAACGATGTTTGGGGATACATGTGTTATTGTCAACCCAAAGGATAAGAGATATGCCTCGTTTTTAAACAAATTCGTCGTAAATCCCGCAAATAATGAAAAAATTCCAGTTATTGCAGATGAATATGTCGATATGGAATTTGGAACTGGGGCGATGAAATGTACTCCAGCTCATGATCCAAATGATTTTATACTTGGAAAGAAACATAAGATGGATTTTATCCTTTGTATGAATATCGATGGAACGATGAATGAAAAAGCTCTACATTATAAAGGTATGAACAATCTTGAATGTAGAGAGAAACTTGTAGAAGAAATAAAAAGAAATGGAAATCTAATTAAAATAGAAGAGATAGAACACGATGTAGCTCACTCTGAAAGAAGTGATGCCACAGTTGAACCAATCCTTTCTAAGCAATGGTTTGTTAAAATGAAACCACTTGCTAGTAAGGTGTTAAAAAACGAAAAAAGCAAAGATGCAACGAAGTTTTTTCCAAAAAGATTTCAAAAAACTTTGATTAGCTGGATGGAAAATTGTGATGATTGGTGTATCTCTCGTCAACTTTGGTGGGGACATCAAATACCTGCTTATTATAATAAAAAAACAGGTGAAATCGTTGTTGATGAAAAAGCACCTGATAATTCAAAAAATCGGGTTCAGGATGAAGATGTTTTAGATACATGGTTTTCAAGTGCTCTTTGGCCTTTTGCTACCTTTGGTTGGCCTGAAAATACAGAACTATATAAGAGATACTATCCAATAGATTGTATGATAACAGGATATGACATCATCTTCTTTTGGGTAGCAAGAATGTATTTTCAAGGCCTACATTTTACAAAGAAGAAGCCATTTGAAAATGTAGTAATTCATGGACTAGTTAGAGATGTTCATGGAAGAAAAATGTCTAAGACTTTAGGAAACGGAATCGATCCACTTGATGTCATAGATAAATATGGAGTTGATTCGCTTAGATACTTCCTTGCTACAACTGCATCTCCTGGACAAGATATGAGATATGATGAAGAGAAAGTTAAAAGTTCATCTAATTATCTAAACAAGATTTGGAACAGTGCGAGATATATTCTGATGAAATGTGAAGAATTAAAAGTCAAAAATATATCAATTGATAAAAAGAAATTAAATTTAGTTGATAAATATATTCTTACAAAATTAGAAGAAGCAATAAAATCTATCACAACTAAAATGGATTCTTATGAATTTGGAGTTGCTAGCTCAAATTTATATAATTTTGTCTACGATGATTTTTGTTCATTCTATATTGAGATGAGCAAGGTCAGTTTAAATAGTGACAATAAAAATGTTTTGGCAGTTCTTTTACACTGTCTAAAATCTATTATCATGATGATTTATCCATTCTCTCCTTTTATTGCAGAAGAGTTATATCTAAATCTTCCAAATCATTTAGACTCGATTATGCTTGAATCATATCCTACATATGATAAGGAATTGGTTTTTAAAGCTTCTATTAAAAAGATCGAAGCATTAATTAAAACAATTGAATTTGTTAGATCGTATAAAGTAAACAATGGTCTAGCACCAAATCATGAAATTACATTAAATATAGTAGGTGAAGATTTTGATAAAACTCTTATCGAATATTTAAAGAGATTCACATTTGCAAAAGAGATAAAAAAAGATTCAAATCTCACAAGTCTTACTTTTGTTGCTATCTCTAACACAATAATTTATGTTATAGATGAACAAAATAACAGTAAAGTTTTGGAAACTTTAAATAAAAAACGTGAACAATTATTAGCAGAAGTTAAACGTAGCGAAGCGATTTTAAACAATAAAAGCTTTATAGAAAAAGCACCTAAACAAAAAGTTGACCTTGAAAAAGAAAAATATAACAACTATAAAAATGAGTTAGAATTAATTGATCAAAAAATTAAAAATTTAAATAAATAATTTGGGAAATATTGCATCTTTATATCATCTTGTTTTATGAAAGGAGGTAATATAATGAGCAAAGTACCATTAACTATTGAACAACAAAAAAATATAAAACCAGGTGAAGCCATTACTCTTGCTACAATTTTAGCTATCATGGCTATTGGAATAATCACAGTAGTTGTTTATAAATTGTTCTTAAGTTCAGAAGGATCATTATCACTACCTGGCGGATACGAATTCTCTTGGAAATAACCTAATTTTTAATAAAAACCTGCAAATCTATCACTTTTTAAGAATTATTAATTATTTAATCTAACCCATTATTGTTCATTTAAATGTTGTTTCTATTGGATTATTTTAGTTGTTGCCTTCGTCTTAAATGGGTTTATTTTTATTAAAAAATAAAAATTGACTTATTGGTTGTTGTTCTATAAAATAATTGACGTTGTAACTCCAATAAGAGATACAACCGCATTAAAAAGGTTTTAAATCCTTCGGGTACCTTAAGAGCGAGTAATTATTATTTAACGGAGGTGCTAAAATATGTATGCGATAATTTTAAGCGGCGGAAAGCAACTTAAAGTTGAAGTTGGTCAAACAATTTATGTTGAAAAAATTGATGCAGAAGTTGGAACCGACTACACTTTCAAAGATGTTCTTTTAATTGGTGGAGATAGCAAAATTACAACTGGCAATCCTACAATTAAAGGCGCAAGTGTCGTTGCTACTGTTGAGAAACAAGGTTTAGGAAAAAAATTACGTGTTTTTAAATATAAACCTAAAACCACATATCGTAAAACTCAAGGTCATAGACAACCTTATACATCATTAGTAGT
>CAZJPX010000001.1:26785-55146 GCA_964548325.1 uncultured Staphylococcaceae bacterium | reverse complement strand
CTTTTGAAAAATTAACTTCATTGACCGATGAAAAAGATGATTTAGAGGAAAGATATATTGAAATTATGGAAATCATCGAAAAAGATAATAAAATTAAAGTATGAAAGTTTTGATCCAAGTTGTAGAAAGAGCCAATTGTAAAGTCGATGACAGACTTATTTCATCTATTGGAAAAGGGTTTTTATTATTGGTTGGTTTTACTATCGATGATAATGATGTGATTATAGAAAAGATGGCTGAAAAAGTAGCCAACTCAAGAATCTTTATAGATGAAAATGGAAAAACAAATAAGAGCATATTTGATGTGAATGGTGAGATATTATGTATTTCTCAATTCACTTTATATGGAGATTTAAAAAAAGGAAACAGACCTTCATTTATTGATTCTATGAAAGGAGATGAAGCAGTTCGTCTATATGAATTGTTCATTGAAAAATTAAAAAATAAAAATTTAATTGTGAAAAAAGGAGTCTTTGGAGCTTTCATGAAAATAGAGTTAGTAAATGATGGACCATTTACAATCATGTTGGACTCTAAAGAATTAATAAAATGAAAATATTGTTAGGATTAAGTGGAGGGGTAGATAGTGCAGTCGCAGCCTATCTATTAAAAAAACAAGGACATGAAGTCATCTGTTGCTTTATGAGAAATTGGGACTCTATTGCAAATGGAGATATTTTAGGTAACCCAACATTAGATAATAACATGTGCACTCAAGAACAAGATTATTTAGATGCAGAAGAGGTTGCAAAAAAACTAAAATTACCTCTTCTTAGATATGATTTCATCCAAGAATATTGGAATGAAGTATTCACATATTTGATAGATGAATATAAAAGAGGTAGAACACCAAATCCCGATGTTTTTTGTAATAAGTTCATCAAATTCGGTTATTTTTATCAAAAAGCAAAAGAGCTAGGATGTGAAATGATTGCGATGGGACACTATGCTAAAAGAGTTGAAAAAAATGGATTAGTGTATTTATATAAAGCAAAAGATAAGAATAAAGATCAATCTTATTTCTTATCTCAAATATCATATGAACAATTAGCAAATTGTTTGTTTCCATTAGGTGATTTATTAAAAACTGAGGTTAGAGAAATCGCTCATAAACTGAAATTAAGTTCAGTAGAAAATAAGAAAGATTCGACTGGAGTATGTTTTGTTGGAGAAAGAAAATTTAAAGAATTTTTAAAAAATTATATTCCTGCAAAAGAAGGGAAAATAAAGGACATTGCTACTAACGAAGTGTTAGGCTTACATGAAGGAGTGATGTATTACACCCTCGGTCAAAGGAGAGGATTAAAAATTGGTGGGATAAAAGGAAAAGATCAAGGTAGGTGGTTTGTCTGTAAAAAGGATATAAAAAATAATATTTTATACGTTGCCAATGGATCTGAAGATGAAAATTTATTATCTGACAAAGCTATTTTAACTAACATCAATCTATTTGATAAAAATATTAAACTTCCTTGTAAGATCAACGTCAAATTTAGATATCGACAAGAGGATAAACCTGTGATTTTAGCAAATATAAGCAAAGATATTGCCACAATTACTTATAAGAAACCTGAAAAAGCTGTCACACCAGGGCAAGTATGCGTATTCTACGATGGTGATATATGTCTAGGTAGCGGGATAATTGACAAAGTTTATTATAAAAATAATTTGAAAGATTATTAATAAGATTTTTACACTTACAAAAAATGACATTTTAGTATAAAATATTATAGATGTGTAAAACATTTGAAGTCGGTGATAAAATCGTCTATAAGAATCATGGTGTTTGTGAAATCAAGGCAATTAAGAAAGAAAATTTCGGAGATGGCTTAGTAGAATATTTCATAATTGTCCCTATTTTTCATGATTCAGACTTAATTATTAGAATTCCAGTCAGTCAACCTCAAGTGTTAAAAAAACTTCCATCTAAAAAAGAAGTGCATAATTTAATTTCAATGCTTAAAGAAAACAAATCTATCTGGATAGATAATGTTAAAAATAGAAAAGAGCATTTCAATAAATTGATTTCTACCGGAGATGAAAAGGACATCGTTTCAATCATTTATTCTATAACTAAGAGAATAAATGAGTTATCTCCATTAAAAAAACAAATATCGATGACAGATCGAATTATCTATGATCGATGTAAGAAATTACTTTATGAAGAGTTAGCTCTCGTTTTAAAAATTGAATATAACAAAGTAGATGATTATATAAATAAATATCTAGCAAGATCTTAATATCTTTCTTGTTAAAGATGTATATTTTCTTATAGATTATAAAATTGAAATATCACTATTAGATAGTTAAAATATTAAGTGGTTTCTTTTTGTTAAGGAAAATTAAAGGAAAAAGTGATGAAAAAATTAAGTTCAGAAGAGATTAGAAATAAATGGATAAACTTTTTTAAAGAGAAAGGACATGCAGTTGAACCAGGAGCAAGCCTTATTCCAAAAAATGATCCTAGTTTACTTTGGATAAATTCTGGAGTTGCTGCTTTAAAAAAATATTTTGATGGTTCAAAGATACCTCCTTCAAAACGAATTGTTAACGTTCAAAAATGTATAAGAACAAACGATATATCTAATGTAGGTAAGACCGCAAGACATCATACATTTTTTGAAATGCTTGGTAATTTTTCAATTGGAGATTATTTTAGAAAAGAAATAATTGAATGGGCTTTTGAAATATTAACATCTAAAAAATATTTTGGTTTAGATAAAAATAAATTATATATCACATATCATCCAAGCGATTTGGAGACCAAAGCCTTATGGATTAAACAAGGAGTTTTAGAGAATCATTTAATTTCATTAAAGGAAAATTTTTGGGAAATAGGTGAAGGACCTTGTGGACCTAATACAGAAGTTTTCTATGATCGCGGTGAAAAATATGATAAAGAAAAAAAAGGAGTAGAACTTCTAAAAAAAGATCTTGAAAACGATCGCTACATTGAGATATGGGGGATTGTATTTTCTCAATACAACGCAGAAAGTGGAGTAGCAAGAGAAAAATATAAAGAGCTACCTCATAAAAATATTGATACTGGAGCAGGACTTGAAAGAATTGCCTGTATCTTACAAGAAACCGAAACAAACTTTGAAACCGATTTGTTTTCTCCATATATTGAGAAACTAAAAAAGATATGTAAGAAACCATACAAAGATAAATATTTAACTCCATATAGAGTGATCGTCGACCATATTCGTGCTTGTACTTTTGCATTAGCAGATGGAGAAAATTTTTCAAATGAAGGAAGAGGTTACGTATTAAGAAGACTTTTACGAAGAGCTATTCGTTATGGACAAAAACTTGATCTATATGAACCATTCATTTATAAACTAGTATCTGCTGTTGCAGATAATATGAAATGTTTTTATTCATGTTTAAAAGATCAAAATATAGTTACAGAAATCTCTAATAAAATAAAAAATGAAGAGGAACAATTCTTAAAAACATTGAATAATGGCGAAAAAATATTAAATAAAATATTAAGGAATAGCAAAGTTTTGAGTGGAGAAGACGCATTTAAACTATATGATACCTTCGGATTTCCTCTTGATTTAACCTTAGAAATTTGTGAAGAACATAATGTCAAAGTTGATGTTGAAGGCTTCAATAAATTACTAAATAAACAAAAAGAATTAGCAAAATCATCTAGGAAAAATCTAGAATCATTTAATAAACAATCTCAAGATTTGTTAAATTTCACTACTGAAAGTGAATTTATCTATGATAAAGGCGAACTTAATAATATTAAAGTGATTGCTCTTTTTAAAGATGGTAAAAATGTAAAAGAGATAAAAAATGAAGGAGAAGTAGTGTTTGATAAAACAAACTTTTATTCTGAAATGGGAGGAGAAGTTTCTGATATTGGTTATATCGAAAATAGTAAAGTTAAAGCAAAAGTTCTAGATGTTTTAAAAGCCCCTCATGGACAACATTTACATAAAGTTAAAATTGAAAAAGGAACAAGTATTAAAGTAGGTGCTTTATTTAATCTACATTTAGACTATATAAGAAGACATCAAATTGAATGTAATCATAGCGCTACTCATTTATTACAGTCTGCACTTATCGAAGTGTTAGGTAATACTATTAGACAAAAAGGAAGTTATGTCGATGATAAATTATTAAGATTTGATTTCTCATATGATCATAAAGTTTCTTTGGAAGATTTAAATAAAATCGAACATCTTGTTAATGAGTATATACTTCAATCGATTTCTTCATACATTAGATACTTGCCAATCGAAGAAGCAAATAAGTTAAATGCTATATCTGAATTTAATGAAAAATATGGAGACATCGTTCGTGTTGTATCATTTGGCGATGTTTCTTCAGAATTTTGTGGTGGATGTCATGTTAAGAACACCAATGAAATTGGAGTCTTTGTTATTGAAAGCGAATCTGCTATTGCAAGTGGAGTAAGAAGAATTGTTGCTTACACTGGAGTTAATGCATATAGACATTATAAAAATGAACAGAATGAACTTCTTAAAATTAGAAATGTTTTAGAAGCTAAATCAAATGGTGAAATATTAACAAGAATAAATGCATTGTTATTAGAAAAAAATAAACTAGAAAAAGATAACGAAACGTATAATAGAAAAATTGCTCTATATCAATCTCAAGCGATAATAGATGAGATAAAAAAAGAGAAAATTTCTGTTAATTTTATGAAAAACACCGCTAATTCCACGTTAATTTCAATATTTGATGAAATAAATAGTAAATTTGATGATTTTATTTTAGTGCTTGTTGGAGAGGAAAAAGATAAGTATCCACTTGTTGTTGGAGTAGGCGATAAGACTCTTAAAAGGGGCATTAATGCTAAAAATATTATTATTGAAGTTACATCGATTATTGGAGGAAAAGGCGGAGGAAAAGATAATCTATGTAAAGGTGTAGCACTTGATCCTTCAAAGATGTCTTCTCTTAAACTTAAATTATAAAGATGAAAAAATATATTGGTTTAGATCTAGGTACTACTACTTTAGGAATAGCTGTTAGTGATAGTCTTGGCATAGTACATGGAAAAGAAAATTATCGTTTTGAAAAAGGTAATTATAAAGATGCGAGAAAACATTTAATCAATTTAATAGATGAATTAAACATAAAAGAAATAGTTATCGGATATCCAATTCAACTTGATGGTGTTGAAGGGAAAAGATGTCAATCAGTTAAACGATTTATTAATGATCTAAAAAATGAAAAAAATGATATTATAGTGCATTATCAAAACGAGATGTTTACTACCATCGAAGCAAGAGATAGACTTCAAGCATTAAATTTAAAAAAAGATAGAATTAAAGAAATTATTGATATGGAAAGTGCGATGATTATCTTGGAGACATTTTTAAGAAAATATGGAAAAGAAGAAAACTAAATACACTAATGACACAAATTTACTTAACGAAGATGATTTTATAATATCTCAAGATGGAAAAGAGATCACTTATAAAATTCTTTTTACTTATGAAAACGAACAACGAAATTCATGCTATGTTTTTTTATATCTCCCTGAATATCCAGATGACATCTACGTATTTAGGTACAATCAAGAAGGTGAGGTGTTTATCGTTGAAGATGAAGAAGAATTAAACGAAGCTGAAGAAGTATTAGAAGCCTATAATCACGATATCTTGAACAACGAATATTTTTGATTGCTTAAAAATGAGATTGGTATATAATTCATAAGGCTTTTATATAGGAGATGGAAAATGGTACTAAATAAAGAAGTAAAACTAACAAAAGAAGGTTTTGAAGAATTAAACGAAGAAAGAAGAAAATTAATTGATGAAGAATTACCTGAAGTAATTGAACAATTACAAGCTGCGCGTGCGATGGGTGATTTAAGTGAAAACGCCGACTATAGCGCTGCAAAAGATCGCCAAGCTATAATCACATCTCGTATTAAAGAAATTGAAGCATTATTAAATAATGCTGAAGTTGTTGTCGCAAACAAGAAAGACAAATCTGTTGGTATGGGAAAAGTAGTGACGATAAAAAAAATAAAGGAAAATAAAATCGCGAAAGTCTTAATTGTTTCTACAGAAGAAGCTTCTGCTTACTCTTTTGAAGGAGAGGAAGTAATGAAAGTATCAACCGATTCTCCTCTTGGTCAAGCTCTTATCTTTCATAAAACTGGAGATGTTGTCACCATCAAAACCAACAAACCATACGATGTTGAAATTGTCGATATAGAAATTAAATAAAATATAATTTAATTCAAAGTTACCAATAAATAAAAGTTAGTTATCTAACTTTTATTTTTTTATAAAAGTTTAGAAATATTTAAGTCTTTTTAGCATCTTGTTAGTAAGGAGGTGAATTTATGATATTAAAAATTATTGTTGTTGGCGTTATTTTAACAATAGTTGCTATGTTCTTATTCCAAGCTGTTGACCAAAATGTAACCAGTACAACTTTTTCATCTGGTACTTCAGAAACAGTTACAATTGGAATTACAGGCGAAGTATCTCAACCAGGAGAGTACGTCTTAAGCGCAAATCCAACTATGGAAGATTTGATAGCTGCAGCTGGTGGACTTACTACAAATGCTGATGATCGTTGTTTTTATCTTGAAGCAGAACTTGAAGCAAACAATTCATATTACATTCCACCAAAATATGATAATAGCAACGTATGTAGCGAAGATCCTATTACAAAAGTTAATGTCAATGAAGCCGATAGTGATGAGCTTGTAACATTGACTGGTTTTGGTACGACTATTTCAGCAAACCTAATTGATTATAGAACTGATAATGGTTTGTTCTACACTATTGAAGCTATAATGAATGTAACAGGAATTGGCAATTCAAAATTCAATTTATGTAAAGACTATATATATCTACATGATTAATCGTGCGTTTATTTTTAATCTTTTTATCATTAGTTAGTGGAATAATTTTATTTAGAGAAGATACGTACTTTATTGGTATTGTGTTTCTTCTTCTTGTTATATTCTTACTCTTTTATAAAAAACTTAATAATAAAATAAAGATTTATTCACTAGTTGCATTATTAATAGGAATAGGTCTTGGAAACATTAAAATTCAATCATTTCAAACGGATAATATAACAGGGTTAGTAATAACAAAGAAAGATAGTTATTTCATATTATACGACGGATTAGAAAGGTTTTATGTTAAAAATAGCGACTATTCGATTAAGCTGTATGATATAGTTAAACTAGAAGGCTCTATCAGTGAACTACATTTTACTACCTTAGAAAGTAGTTTCGATTTTGAAGAATATTTAAATAATAAGGGCATATATAGAGCAATCACTATTTATAAATATTCAACAATATTTTCTTGCCCAATAGATTTTGAAGGATATAAAGAGAATGTTATAAATAACTTTGAGAGCGAAGAAGTACAAAGTTTTGTATCAGCAATTTTGTTCAATGATATAGACTATAGTAGTAGTACATATCAAACATTCGATGTTTTAAGAATTACTAATTTAATTTCATTAGCAGGAACATTTATTACTTTCATTTTATATTTTGTAAGTAATATTGTTTCTTTTTTTGTTAGCGAAAAATTTGCACGATGGTTTTCGCTAGTCTTTTCACTTCCATTTCTAGCATTTTCTTTTAACACATTAACGACACAACGCGTCTTGTTAAGTTATTCATTAGGCACAATAAATAAACACCATCTTAAAAACAAGTTAGAAAGAATTGAAGTTATTTCGTTATGTGGGATTATTTTAATAGGTCTTTCTGCTTATAATGTTTTCCAGATGTCGTTTATTATTCCGATGCTATTAAGTTTTATATCAAACTTTGCTTATCTATGTTTCTCAAGAAAGAAAAAACTAGTAAAAAATCTATTATCAAAGGGAATAATGACGTTATGTTTTATTCCATTCATGTTTAATTTTTATTATTCTTTCAACATTGTTTCATTATTATTAGGCTCATTATTGTTACCTGTATTTAAAATAATTTTCTTATTACTTAATTTTTCTTTTTATGGAGTGCATTTCAGTTTTTACAACAATGTTTTATCAAGCATTCTTAACTTTCTAAAATATTTTGATGCAAGAATATTTGATATTAATGGTCCGCCATTTAATCAATACATTTATGTATTGTATTTTGGAGTATTGTTGATATTTATATATTTTCTAGAAGCTGGATTTAAAAGGTTCTATAAAATTAGCTTTGCAACAGTAGTTGGATGCTTAGGCGTTTATTGTCTACCTATAAATAATGTTTTAATTAATGAGGTTTCATTTATAAACGTCGGTCAAGGTGACTCAACACTGATAACATATAATGGTGAAAGATACTTGATTGATACTGGTGGATTAACTTATAAAGACATAGCTCAAGATGTTTTAATTAATTATTTTAAGAGTAAAAAGATATATAGCATTGATTATGTATTTATAACTCACAACGATTATGATCATTATGGAGCTCTTGAATCACTTCGTGAAAATTATAATATAAAAAATGTTTATTATAATTCTAACGATATAACTAATTTAGATACAAAATTAAATTTTGTTGATTTGAATGTTTATAAAACTAGTCAAGATGATGAAAATGATAAAAGCATGGTTTTATACTTCACAATCAAATCTACAAACTTCCTTTTAATGGGTGATGCATCATCAACAATTGAAAATTTAATAATTCAAAACTATAAAGATTTAAATGTAGATATTTTAAAAGTTGGACATCATGGTAGTAGTACGTCCTCATCATCTAACTTTATCAGTTATATTGCTCCATCAGAAGCCGTAATTTCATGTGGTGAAAATAATTATTATGGTCATCCTCATGAATCTGTTTTAAATACATTAGAAGAAAATAATGTAACAATTAGAAGAACCGATCTTGAAGGAACTATAACTTATTCTTTTTCTAGTATCTTTTAATAAAATGCACCTCATTTTATGTTAAGATATTTAGGATGGTTTATTTACTTTTCGGCACTGAATCTTTTTTGATAAAAGAAGAAAGAAATAAGATTCTTGATTCTTTTTTTAAAGGCAAAAATCATAATACTATTTTTCTTGATTATTACGATGGAGATAATCTTTCTACTGCTCTAGATGAATGTGAACAACTGTTTTTAACCGATGATTTAAAAGCTGTTATTTATAAAAATTCAAAAGAAATATTTGAAGAAAAAACGGCAAATAGCAAGGTTTTGGATAAATTTAAGAACTTTTTAGAGAATAATCAAAAAGATATTGTTTTAATTTTTGAATTAAATGTTAGCGATATTAAAAACACCAATCCTTATATTAAATTGATTCAAAAAAAGGGGAATGTTGTTGAATTAAAAGAAATAGCAAAAAAAGAGTGGCCTATTTATGTGACCGAATATTTTAAAAAGAAAAAAACAAAAATATCTCAAGATGCATTAAATGAAGTAATTAATCGTTTAAACAATAGAGATTTAAATTACTTTAATAATGAAATTGAAAAACTCCTTTTATATAAAAAAGATGATATTTCATACGATGATGTCGTTAATATTGTAACTCCTATGATAGAAAACGATGTATTTTCTATTTTGGAATCCTTAATAATTAATAAAAAGGAAAAAGCTTTATCATCGCTTTTAGATCTAACCAACAATAACCATGATCCAGTTTCACTCATAGCTTTAATTTCCACATCATTAATATTTATGGATCAAGTTGCCTTGTTATCTTTAGAAGGATTTAGCGCAGATGAAATTGCACGAACATTACGTGCAAACGTATATAGAGTTCTAGCAAACTTAAGGTCTCTTAATAATATTGGACATAACAAAATTATTGAAAAATTAAATGAACTATATAATTTAGAAAAAAAAATAAAGCATAGTTACATCAATGCTTTATTTGGATTGGAACTATTTATTTTAAATTTTTAATTTATTTAGCAAAAGTTTTGTTTATTAAAAGTTGCAAATTCGATTTTTGTCTTGCAGCAGTACCTTTTTTATAGATGCCTTTTACAACAGCTCTATCAAAAATACTTGTTGCTTTTCTATAGCATTCAAGAGCTTTTTCTTTTTCTTTTGCAGCACAAGCAAGCTTAACTTTTTTTACAGCTGTTCTTAATTTGGACTTGTAAGATACATTTCTTAATCTTGCTTTTTCGTTCGTTTTAATTCTTTTCTTTTGCGACTTAATATTTGCCATTCTTTCTACCTCTTTTCAAAGTGCTATGTAATTTTACTACAAACGTAAAGACATCGCATCAATTAATTTAGGAAATTTTGATAATTATCCCATTCCAATCATCACATCTTCTCTAAAGAGGGCTCTTTGTAGTAGATATCTTTCATATCTATTCTTACAAGCAACATAAAGTTTATTGATTTCATCGTTATTATTTAAATCAATTGTTTTAAGTTTTTCGCTAACATTGTTGATTAAAGTATTTAATTCTTCACTATCTTTTCTAAAATATTCTTTATCTGAATTATCTAATGCCTTAATAGCATACCTTAGTTCAGAAAAAGATAAATAACTTATGCTTTTTAAATAAAATAAAAATAGCTCTATATCTTCATATACTCCTTTATCAATAAAATCAAATTTCAATTCAATGAGCATTGGATTAACGTTAGTTAATGAATGATATTTCGATTTAAAACCATCAAAGACTGTCTTTAAATCGAAACGAATATATAAATTGTGATCGATTTCTTTAATTACTTCTTCATTCATATAGAACTCCTCAAATTTAAGTTAATAAATAGAGTATTTATTACGATTCAAATTTCAACATTGTTTTTAGTTAATTGTTATTATTTTTTGGTTAGCACTCAATAAATATGTTCTTAATTCGATTTAAAGGAAGATTTGAATTATAATTTTAACGATGAACATTAAAGATTTAAAAATTGTATATTTTGGTACTCCATCAATTAGTGCAAGTCTTTTAAAAAGATTATTAGATAACGACTACAACATCATTGCACTTGTCGCCCAAGCTGATAAACCTATTGGTAGAAAACAAATAATTACACCTGTACCTACAAAAAAAGTAGCCATAGAATATGGTATACCTTGTTTTCAACCACAAAAATTAAGACTTGATTATGAATTTATCAAAGAATTACATCCAGATATAATTTTAACTTTTGCCTATGGGCAAATTTTACCTAGTGAAATTTTAAGTTATTCAAAATACATTTCTCTCAATCTTCATGGATCTATCTTACCTAAATACCGAGGAGCATCTCCTATTCAATATGCCTTGTTAAATGGAGATAAAGAAACCGGTATATCATTGATGAAAATGGTAGCGAAAATGGATGCTGGTGAAGTATATCATCTGAAGAAGATAAAAATTGAAGATGAAGATAATTATGATTCTCTTCAAAATAAATTATCAGATCTTGCTTATGAAACCTTTGATGAAGGAATTAAATCGATTATCGATGGATCTAATATAGGTACTCCTCAAGATGAATCTCTTGTCAGTTTTGCTAATAAGATTAACTATGAAGATTGTTTAATTAAATTTAAAGACAGTGCTAAAAATATTTTTAATAAAATTAGAGCTTACACTTCCACGCCAGGAGCACATTTCATCTACAAAAATGAAAAAATTAAAATTACAAAAGCTAAAGTTTTACCTTCTAAAATTGGAACACCTGGACAAATTATCGATTTTTCAAAAGATGGTTTAAAAATTTCTACTACTGACAATGTCATAAATATTTTAGAGTTACAAAGACCAGGTAAAAAACTACTTAATGTTAGTGATTTCTATAACGGAAATAAATATTTTTTTGAAATTGGGGATTTTATTAAAAACTAATAATGATTGAGATAAATCTATCTGTTCATGAAATCGTGGATTTTTTACTTAGAAGAGGCGACATTGACGATCGCTATTTTAATACTACGACCTTAGAACAAGGAACACGACTTCATAAAATACATCAATCTAAACAAGGGACAAATTATATATCCGAAGTCTATTTAGAAACGCAAATTAATTATGATATCTTTTCTTATAACATCACTGGGCGAGCAGATGGAATAATAGTTGATGATAATAAAATAACCATCGATGAAATTAAGACCACTAATAAGAAAATAGAAGATTTCTATTTAGAAAACCGTTTATGGCATTTAGGTCAAGCTGAGTTTTATGGATATATGTATGCAAAAGATAAAAATATATCTTCCATTACAGTTCAACTTACATATATCAGTCAAATTAATGATGACATTGATGTCAAAACATATAATTACTCATTTGATGAATTAGAACAAAAAATAATCTATGAATATATAAAAGAATATTCTTCATTTAAATTAATTATAAATCGAAGAGATAATGTCACATCAACAAGCCTAGCAAAATTAGAGTTTCCATTTTCAAGTTTAAGAAAAGGGCAAGATAAATTGATTGATGCATCAATTGATGCTGCAAAAAATAACCTAACTTATTTTATAGAAGCTAGTACCGGAATTGGAAAAACTATATCAACAATATATGGCGGACTATCAGGACTAAAAGAAAAAACTATCAACAAAATTTTTTATTTAACGCCAAAAAATAGCGGGTTTGAGCAATGTAAAAAAGCTCTGCAATATTTTAAAAATTCAGGAATTAATCTAACTTCTGCAGAGATTTTAGCAAAAAACAAGATGTGTATAAATGAAAAAAGAATTGGAAAATGTAATCCTGAATTTTGTCCTTATACCATTGGCTACTATCAGAAATTAAAAGATGTATTAAAAGAATTATTGATTAAACCACATAATTTTACAGCCTCTGAAGTTAAAGAAATCGCCATTAAAAATAAAATGTGTCCTTTTGAGTTATCTTTAGATATATCTTCTTATGCAGATATCATAACATGTGATTATAATTATGCATTCAATCCAATTAGTAGATTACAAAGATATTTTGATGCACCTGATAAGGAATATAATAAATTCTTATTAATTGATGAAGCACATAACCTCGTCGATCGAAGTAAAGATATGTATTCTCAAACATTTTCTTTTAAAACGTTTGAAGAGACAAAGCTACATTTACAATCAATTGATGAGAAGGATGTAATCCAAGCCATAAAAGAAATAGAATTTTTCCAAAATGAATTTAACAAATTTAAATTCGATAAATTCCTTACAATTGAAGATATTGATATTGATTTTATCCACTCATTAAATGATTTATTAAAAGCGGTGAGGGGATATCGAAATAACCAAAAATTTTTATCAGAACGATACGACAACCTCTCATTGCAAATATATAAATTTATCTTTCTTTATAATATATGTGCTAAACATGAAGAATACTTTAAAATCTATTTATCAAAAGATGATTCTAAAAACATAAATATAACCATTAAATGCTTAGATGCCTCATATTTTTTAAAGGAAGTGATAAATAAATCAACTGGTTCAATATTCTTTTCTGCTACCCTTTCTCCTCTTGATTACTATAACACCCTTCTTCTAAATCAAAATAACGTCAAAAATCTAACAATACCTTCTCCGTTTTCTCCTAAATCTTTAAAGGTTCTTGTCAATAAAGATATTTCAATACTTTATAAAGATAGAGATAAGACATTAAAGGAGGTTGCAATTGAAATTAAATCATTTGTTAATGTCAAAAAAGGTAACTACATAATATATTGCCCTAGCTTTGAATATTTAGAAAAATTAAAACCTGAAATGAGTATTTCTAATGCAAACATAATTTATCAACAAAAAGATATGACCTATGAAGATAAGTTAGAATTTTTAAAAATTTTTGAAACCGAATCTAAAACAAAAAATATTGGAATATGTGTGATTGGCGGGAGTTTTTCTGAAGGGATTGACTTAATTGGTGATAAACTGATCGGAGTTGTGATAGTTGGAATTGGTCTTCCTACCATCAGTTTTGAGATCGATCTAGAAAAGAAATACTATGAAAAACAAGGATACAATGGTTATGAATATGCTTACTTTAATGTTGGAATGAATCGTGTGATGCAAGCGGCCGGTCGAGTGATCAGGTCTGAAAAAGATAAAGGCGCAATTCTTTTAATAGATAAAAGATATGGAAATAAAAAATATAAGCAATTATTAGATACAATATGGTCAAATCATACCTATGTAAAAAGTATGATCGATATTAAAAAGGAATTATCTTCTTTCTTTAATGAGTATTAAAATGTATATTATTTTTATTTATGAGCTACGACATCAATAAAATTAGAAATTTTTCAATTATTGCCCACATAGATCATGGAAAGACAACTATTTCCGATCGCATTTTAGAGTTGACTGAAACCGTTGAAAAACGAGAGATGTTCAATCAAATGCTCGACTCAATGGATTTAGAAAGAGAAAGAGGAATCACCATCAAACTAAATGCTGTGACGATAAAATATCGTTCAGTCGATGGAAATGACTACGTTTTTAATTTGATCGATACTCCAGGACATGTCGATTTCACATATGAAGTTTCTAGATCTCTTGCATCTTGTGAAGGAGCTATCATGGTAATTGATGCTACCCAAGGCGTACAAGCTCAAACCTTAGCAAACACCTATTTAGCTTTAGATAATAATTTAACTATCATCCCAGTTATTAATAAAATCGATCTACCAAGTGCAGATGTTGATAGATGTAAAGAAGAAATTGAATCAAGGATTGGATTGCTCGCTGATGAAGCGATCATGGTCAGTGCTAAGACCGGGGAGAATATTAAAGATATATTAGAAGCGATAGTAAAAAACGTTCCAGCTCCAAAAGGAGATATCAACGCTCCTTTAAAAGCCCTAATTTTTGATAGCATGTATGATTCATATCGAGGAATCATCGTCTTAATTAGAATCAAACAAGGTAAAGTTAAGGTTGGAGATAAAATCAAATTTATGACAAACAATAAGGAATATGTAGTCACCGAACTAGGATATCGAACATTAAATGAGGTACCAACAGATGAACTTAAAAGTGGAGAGGTTGGATATCTATGTGCTCAAATTAAAGATATAAAAGATGTTCAAGTAGGTGATACCATCACTCTTGTTGATAATCCAGCTAAAGATCCACTCCCTGGATATAAGAAATTAAATCCGATGGTATATTCTGGAGTGTATCCAACAGATTCTCAAAAATATGAACAACTAAAAGAATCATTAGAAAAATTATCATTGAATGATTCGAGTTTAGTTTTTGAACCAGAAACCTCGAAAGCACTCGGCTTTGGTTTTAGGTGTGGATTTTTAGGGTTACTTCATATGGATGTCATCCAAGAGAGATTAGAAAGAGAGTACAACCTCGATTTGATTTTAACCGCTCCTAGTGTCAGATATCAGATCACATTGACAAATGGTGAAGTAAAACTAATCGATAATCCATCATATCTACCTGATAATTCGATGATCAAAAAATTTGAAGAACCATATGCTAAGGTTCAAATAATGTCTCCTAAAGAATACATTGGAACAATCATGGAATTTTGTGAGACGAGAAGAGGAGAATATAAAGATTTAGAATATTTTGATGACAATCGTGTCAATTTGATATATGAAATGCCTCTAAGTGAAATAATATTCAATTTCTTTGATAATTTAAAATCAAGAACCAAAGGATATGCCTCGCTTGAATATGAATTTATTGGATATAAAGAGACAAACTTAGTTAAGGTAGATATCTTAATCAATGGCGAACAAGTCGATGCATTATCTACTATTGTCTACTCTAAATTTGCCTATAACCGCAGCTTAAAACTCGTATCCAAATTAAAAGAGGTGATTCCTAGAATGCAATTTGAAATACCAATCCAAGCAGCAATTGGAGGGAAAATTATTGCTCGAGCAAACATCAAGGCTGTCAGAAAAGATGTCTTAGCCAAATGTTATGGAGGAGATATCACTCGTAAAAGAAAGCTTCTTGAAAAACAAAAGAAAGGAAAGAAGAGAATGAAAGCGATCGGCAGAGCTGAAATTCCTCAAGAAGCATTCATGTCGATACTTAGTGTCGATGAAGAAGATTAGTATTTTTCTAGTATAAAATTGGGCAAATTTCTTTTATTTTTTATGTATTATTCTATAATTTATCCAGTGAAAGGAGCTTCGATATGTCTAATTTCTCTTTAGATGATTCATTAATTATGAAATATAGCAACAGTTATTATGCTATTAAAGACGATTTAAAAGAAGATCAATCCATTGAAAATATCGATGATCTTTGGGAACAAATTCTCATCTATCGAAGTCATTTTGTTTCAACTATATCTTTAAAACATATCGACAATAAATCCTTTAATATTTGTCTAACTTTTGGAATAACGAATCTAATAAATAAAATTGAAAGAAAGCTTTTTAAACTGACCAACTACTACTTTGGTTTAGAAAAGATCAACGCTCATTACGAGTTTAAAAAGCTTTCATATTTTGATTGTTTAAAATCAATCAATGAAAAATACTTTTTAAAAATCGATGATCCATCCATTAAATCGATCATAAATGAAAGTTCTACAGTCTTATCTCCTCAAGAGATACAAATGAATCGATTTTTAAAATGTTTAAAGCAAATTGAAACAAAATCGATGCAAGAAATCGATAACAACTTTTTAATTGAATGTTATTCTTTGTTAACAGACCATGAAGATAGACAAGATATTTATCGAAAAAATGAGATTGCTGATGGTTTTGATGTTCCACTTGCATCAATTTCTGATTTAATGTCTCAAGTACTTGATTTTATCAACACTTCGACACTAGGCCCACTAACTACAGCAGCAATTTGTCTATTCTATTTAAATTACATTAAACCATTTGAGTTATATAACGAAGATATTGCTCTATTGCTTTTTAAGAAAATATTAGCTTTCAATGATTTTGGTTCAATTGGAGCGATGATCAATTTAGAATCAATACTTAACGATGATAAATTCATGGATGTTATTAAAATAAGTTTAAAAAGTTATGATTTGACGTATGTTTTAGACTACGTATGCAACAAATTAGAGATAATAATTAATAAATGTATCGACGATGTTGCAATCGCTAAAAGCATTGCTTTAAAAGAAGAATTTTATGAACAAGAGTTAAATAACTCATCAAATTCTACTTCAACTAATAAAGATGAGATATCTAAAACATCCATCGATTTTGATCTACCTTCTAAAGATGTGACTTCTAAACTAACTAATCAAAAGGAGACATCAATTTATTCTAAAGGCACCATCGCTTTTTCTAATATCCCTTCATCTTTAAACGAAGAACAAATAAAATTATTAGAAAGGACATTGTTAGAGTTAGAGCCTAGAATGAGCAAAGCCCAGGCATATTTTTATGCAAGACATTGTACGATTGGGATGAATTATAAGATATCAGATTTTGTTGAAGCAGTCGGCTGTGCATACGAAACTGCAAGAACAAGTATGGACAATCTAGTTTATCTAGGGTATTATCAAAAAAACGCATATAAAAACAAATATATATACACACCAATTAAAAAGAATTGAGGAGATTAAAGATTATGATATTAGATAGCTTAATGACACAACCATGGTTTATATTCTTAATAATATTAATCATATTCGGTATTCTAGTTTTAGGAGTATATCTGTTTAAAAAATATTTTTTCGATGCAAAAACCTCAAATAATCAAGAAAAACCATCCGAAGAACAAATCATCGAAGATGAACTTAATAACTACTTAGTTGACATCGAACCAGGACAAAATGTTCATTTTAATAAAGAGATATCCGAATCAAAAAAAGAAAACAACCTAGATAGTTCATCTAATAATGATAAAAAAGAAAGCGACTAGCTTATATATCCATATCCCGTTTTGTAAAAATATATGTCCTTACTGTGACTTTTTAAAGTTTAAAAAAAATAATCAAATAGAAGTTAAATATATCGATAATGTAATATTAGATTTAAATAAATTATTTAACGATGGATATTTATTTGATACCATCTATATTGGTGGAGGGACACCAACTTGTCTAGAATATGAACATCTAGAAAGATTATTAAAAGCAATTAAACCATTAATTAATTTTAAGATAAATTATGAGTTCACAATTGAAATAAACCCCGAAAATATAAATAAAACCTTGCTAAACCTCCTTAAAAATAATTTTATTAATCGTGTCTCAATTGGGATACAATCCTTTAATGAAGACATATTAAATACCATTAGACGAAACTATAATATCGATATTTTTCAAACCATAAATTTAGTTAAATCATTTTTTAATAATATTTCCATCGACCTAATCTATGGATTTCAAAATCAAACCATTGAACATTTAAAAAATGATTTAACTAAATTTTTAAAATTAGATATACCTCATATCTCAATCTATAGTTTAACCATTCATAAGGGAACTAAATTTTATAAGATGGGTGTTAAAGAACAAGACGATGAGCAATCTCGAGAGTTCTATGATTTGATTGTTAAGACCTTTAGAGATAATGGGTATAAGAGATATGAGGTATCTAATTTTGCTCGAGCTGGCTATCAATCAAGGCATAATATGAACTATTGGAAGAACAATGAATACGTTGGAATCGGGCTTGGAGCGAGCGGTTTTGAGAATAATGTCGTATATAAATATATTGGACCATTAAAAGATTTTAATGATGGGAAAAGAACAAAAGATGAAGAACATTTAGATGAAAATGCCTTATATCAAAACTACTTGATTGCGAATTTAAGATTAGAGGATGGGTTTTTAAGAAAAGATTTTATAAAGATATTTAATAAAGATATATATAAATATAGAAAAGATATAATTGATAAACTTATCAACGACGGGTTATTAGTGCTAACTAGTGATCGTTTAAAATGCACAGATGAAGGGCTAGCTTTGCTCGATTTTGTGCTTATAAAACTGATTTAATCAAACAAAATTAAATTTTTAGCACTTTTTACTTGCAAGTGCTAAACAAACATATATAATTATGGTAGTGTTTAGAAAATGAATGTTTTATGAAACTATCAAGAAAGGATTTAATACTTAAATACATCGTCGAAGATTTCATTGAAACAGCAGAGCCTGTCGGTTCTCATACTTTGCTTTCTAAACATAAACTTCAAATTTCAAGTGCGACTGTTAGAAACGTGATGGCCACCCTTGAAAAAGAAGGATACCTTGAAAAAACTCATACCAGCAGTGGACGTGTGCCATCTTTAGATGGTTATCGATATTACATTGATAATCTAAGAGATGAAAGAGTTGATAAGACGTTGAGGTTTGAATTAAACAATCTACTCGATGGATCAAAATCTGTTGAACATGTCTTAAAAGAAGGATGTCAAATCTTAGCGGATAGAACACAGCTCGCTACTTGTCTATTTTATTCAAGCGTATATGAAGAGACCCTTGTAAAGGTCGAAGCTAGTGCGGTATCTGATGATACATTCACTATTATATTCATAACTAATACTGGATATGTTGAAAATAAGACGTTCGTATTAAATAAGAATGTGAACATTGAATATATCATTAAGATCATCGACTTCATCAATTCTGAGATCAAAGGATCAAAGGTTGTCGATTTAAATAAATTATTAGAACAATCTAACCTCAAATTGATCTCAAAGGAGAATGCTGAACTATTTACATATGTCTTACATGTACTTAAATCGACTTTCCTAGATGCCTTTTCTAAAAGAACATCGAAGATTTATGGAAAAGCATTTTTATTAGAAAAACCTGAGTTTAGAGAGGATATTTCAGAAATTAGGAAGTTATTTGATGTATTTTTAAACACAAATCAACTTGGAGAGATCTTTGCTGAATGCGGTGAAGAGGTGTTCATCTCGATGGGTAGTGGTAAATATAAAAATATATCAATCGTCACAAAAGAGATAAAAGTTAATGGCTTCAATCAAAACTTTGGACGAATCGCTGTGATTGGTCCGACACGTATGAATTATGATGAAGTTATAGCGAATCTAAATTTCGTAGTTACGATGATCACAAATAGTTTATTAGATTTAAAGGAGGTAAACATTTATGAGTGAGAAAGAAAAAGAGAAACTAGTCAAAGAAATTGAAGAAGAAGAAAGCGCTCAAGAAGAAGTTGAAGAAGAAGTAGAGGAAACCGCTGAAGAAGAAGTTGAAGCTGAAGATGTTGAAGAAGAAGAAGAAGAGGTGGTTGAAGCTACAGGAAAAGAATTAGAAAAAGAAGATGTTGTAGAAGAAGAAAGCGCTGAACCTGTTGGAGAAGAAGATGTTGAAGAAGAGGAAGAAGAGTCAGAAGAAAAAAGTCCAAAAACAAGTAGATTTTTCAAAAGACAAGAAAAAAAGGAAAAAGTAAAAAAAGAAGTCTCTAGAAAATTGAAAGCATCATATGAGAAGAAACTGGCTCAAAAAGATGAAGAAATCAATAAAGTGAAAGCAGAAGTCGAGCGTTGGAAAAATGAATACTATAAGTCCTACGCTGATATGTCAAATTTTAAAAAAGACATTGAAAAAGACTATCAACAGATTAAAAAATATCGAATCGAAGGATTTGTCAGTGAGCTCGTTAGAACACTTGATGCCTTCGAGATGGCCCTAAGTGCTGAACCAAAAAATGTTGAAACTAAGAACTATTTAGTTGGCTTCACCTACGTCTATAACCAATTGATAGAGACATTAAAAAAAGATGGTGTCGTAATAATTGAACCAAAAGTAGGTGATAAATTTGATGAGAAAGTGATGCACTGTGTCGAGACGGTTGAAGATGAGGGCGAAGAAAATATCATCAAAACGGTATCCACTAAAGGATATAAATTACATGACCATTTAATTAGAGCTGCGATGGTCGTCGTCACAAAACATAAAGGAACAGACGATGAAAAAGATGGCTCAAAAGAAGTAAAACAAAAGGAAAAGGATGAAATTATTGCTTAATAAATCAATATTATAAGGAGGAAAAGATTATGGCAAAAGAAATTATTTTAGGAATTGACCTTGGTACTACAAACTCAGTCGTTAGTTACTTACAACCAGATGGATCGGTGAAAGTTGTTCAAAATCCAGAAGGAACAATGACAACACCATCAGTTGTAGGATTCAAACCAGATGGAGAAATAATTGTTGGAAACGCTGCAAAACGTCAAGCAATTACCAATCCTGACACCGTTTCATCTATTAAAAGAAAGATGGGTACATCCGATAAAGTATCTATAAAATCGATCAAAAAGGATTTCACCCCTCAAGAGATCTCGGCAAAAATTCTTGCTTATATGAAATCATATGCTGAAGCAAATATCGGACATGCAATTGAAAAAGCAGTTATCACCGTCCCAGCATATTTCAACGATGCTCAAAGACAAGCAACCAAAGATGCTGGTACCATCGCTGGACTAGATGTAGTAAGAATTATCAACGAGCCAACCGCAGCAGCTCTAGCTTATGGTCTAGGGAAAGATAAAAGTGAAAAAATTGCAGTATTTGATTTAGGTGGAGGTACACTTGATGTCTCAATCTTAGATATTGGAGATGGAACGTTTGAGGTCGTATCAACATCTGGAGATAACAAACTCGGTGGAGATGATTGGGATAACGTCTTAGCAGAATGGATTAGAGCCCAAATAAAAACTCAATTTAATCAAGATATCAACGATAAAGTGGCTCTTCAAAGATATAAGGATGCTGCTGAAAAAGCAAAAATTGAGCTTTCATCTCAAGCAAAGACTACCATTTCTTTACCATTCATTGGTATGGGAGCTAACGGTCCAATAAGTTTTGAGACCGATCTTACAAGAGCAAAATTTGAAGAAATGACCAAACATTTACTCGATAGATGTGTCGCACCACTTCAAAAAGCGATTCAAGATGCAAAGATCACATATAAGGATATAAATGAAGTTTTATTGATTGGTGGATCAATTAGAATGCCTGCTGTTCAAGAACTTGTCGCTAGAATCACTGGCAAAAAGCCAAATTTAAGCGTCAATCCAGATGAGGCTGTCTCAATTGGAGCGGCATATCAGGCCGGAATTTTAAGTGGAGATGTTAAAAACGTCATCTTGCTTGATGTCACCCCATTGACCCTTGGTATTGAGACATTAGGTGGGGTCATGGCTCCATTAATTCCTCGAAACACCACCATTCCAACGACCAAATCTCAAATATTCTCAACCGCTGCTGATAACCAACCAGGAGTCGATATCATGGTTTATCAAGGTGAAAGACCAATGGCTCACGACAACAAACTACTTGGCCATTTCCAGTTGACCGGAATTAAACCAGCTCCACGTGGTACTCCACGAATTGAAGTCACATTCAACATCGATGTCAATGGTATTGTTAAGGTCAGTGCAAAAGATCTCGACACTCAAAAGGAGCAAGAAATCACTATTTCTGGCTCGAACGGACTATCAAAAGAAGAGATTGACCGTATGATGAGAGAGGCCGAACAAAACAAAGAAGCCGATGAAAAAAGAAAAGAAGAGGTCGAACTTATCAACAAAGCTGAATCATATTTAAGCCAAATAAATGAAGGATTAAGAACAAAGGGCGATCAACTAGATCCTACCCAAAAAGCTCAAACTGAACAGCTAAGAGATGAGATTCAATCAGCTCTTAATAATAAAGACTATGAGGCATTAAGGACTAAACTTGATGAACTTGAAAAAGCTGCAGCCTACATGCAACAAACTCAAGGACAAGCAGGTCCTGGTGCAGATCAAGGAGAAAATCCTTCAGCTACAGCTGATAATTCAGAGAATTCGTCTACTTCATCTTCAAATAAGGATGATGTGATCGATGCTGACTTCACCGATGCTGGTAAAAAATAAATTTGATTAAAGTAATTATTATTAGATAAAGAGAGCATCGAGCTCTCTTTATCATTTATTTAGAGTGTAATAACGGAGGAAAGATATGGCTTCTAATAAAGATTATTATGAATTGTTAGGTATAAATAGATCAGCTTCAGAAGATGAGGTTAAAAAAGCATATCGTGAACTTGCCAAGAAATATCATCCTGACAACAAGGACACTGGAGATGCTGAAAAGTTTAAGGAAGTAAGTGAAGCTTACTCTGTTTTAAGCGACGCAAACAAAAGAGCAACCTACGATCGATTCGGGTCTGCAGCCTTTGATCAGGCAGCTGGTGGTCAAAATCCATTTTCAGGCACCGGCTTTGAAGGGTTCAATTTTGGAGCAGATTTTGGTGATATAGGCGATTTCTTAAGAAATATGTTCGGTGGAGGATTCTCTGGAGGCGGATTTTCAGGAGGAAGGTCACAAAGTAGAAGATCTAACGGCCCAATCGATGGGAATGATGTGATGATGAGCGTGACCATTTCATTTATGGACGCAGTAAATGGGACAAAAATTAATGTTCCTTTGACCTATGATGAACAATGTGAGAGCTGTAAAGGAACCGGAGCAAAGGGAGGAACTGCTTTTTCTACGTGTCATGTCTGTAATGGAAGAGGAACGGTCACTAGACGCCAACGTTCAATATTTGGAATAATCGAGTCAACCTCGACTTGTTCTACCTGTGGAGGAAGTGGCAAAATCATCAAAGAGACATGTGGAACATGTAATGGAAAAGGATATAGCAGGAAGAAGACCACCTTTGAGACGACCATTCCTCAAGGAATCAATAACGAACAAAAGATTAGAATCAAAGGAAAAGGTGAACGAGGAATCAATGGCGGAGAGTATGGAGATCTATATATCAAAATAAATGTCCAGCCACATAAATATTTTCAAAGAGAAGGAGATGATATATATCTAACTATTCCTGTTGATTTTGTTGATGCATGTCTTGGTACGACCATAACAGTTCCAACAGTATATGGGGAGACAGAATTAAAGATTCCAGCTGGCAGTCAACCTAATCAAAAACTTCGACTCGCAAACAAAGGAGTCAAAGAATTAAATGGAAATAGATATGGAGATCAATATGTGATTTTGGATATTAAAATTCCTACATTCTTAAACAAGAAACAAAAGGAAGCTTTAAATCAATATAAACATGTTCAAGATCAAGATACTTTTTTAGAAAAGTTTATGAAGGCATTTAAAAAATAATTTGTATTCTTTTAATTAAAATTTTTCTTTAAAACATCATACTTTTTATAAAAAAAATTGAATAAAAAAATAAATAATTTTACATATAAAAATAATAATAAAAAACACGCAATTTCCGCATAAATTTGCATATTTGGAGTTTATTTAATTCTCATGATAAAATAAGTCTTCGAAGAAATGAAAAATTTACACTTGCAAATAAATGATTTTTGTATATAGTATGCATTAGATACATGATGAAAAATTGATTAAAATTTATGTATGATGTAAACTAATAAAAACAAAGTTAAAGCTCTCTAAAATAATTTGATTTTAGAGATTAAGAGGGATTTAAAAATATAAATTAATGAAAAAGAAATTCAATCGATGATTGTAATTAAAATTTAGGGGAATTGTTACAATCAAACTAACAAAAAGGAGGATAAATCTATGCTAAAAAAAATACTTGGCACAATGGATAATGATAAAGAAATAGATGTTGAAAGAGAAGACGAAGACGAAGAAGAAGAAGAAGAAGAATTTGATGAAGATGAAGAATTTGAAGAAGAATCCGAAGAGGAAGTGAGCGTAAGTGCATCTGTTGAAGCAGATGAAGACGATGATGAAGACATGGATGAAGAAGACGATGATGTAGAAGAGATAGAAGATGTCTTTGAAAACCTAAGAGCATATTACAGGAAGAGATTAGCTCAACAAGGTGAAGAAGTTAAAAAGGCTCAAGCAGAAGTTAAATATTGGAAAAATCAATATCAATCTGTCTACGACGAGCTCTTAAGCGCCACTACTGAAGTCGATGAAGAACGAAAGAGCGCTGAAGAGAAAGAAGAAGTGTTCGAGAACATGATGGTCTCATACTATAAAGAAAAGCTTGCTAAAAACGATGAACAGATAAAGAAAGCTCACGATGATATGGAGTATTGGCAAAAGCTCTACAACCGAGCAAATAGCGACATATCAAATCTAAAAGAGGATATTGAGAAGGATCAAAAAGAGGTCGAAGAAAAAGATGCTTATACTCAAAACATTAGAACCTCATATGAACAACAGCTAGCTAGTAAAGATGAAGAGATTAAAAAGTATCTAAAAGATGTAGAGTACTGGAAAGACCAATATGACAAAGCTCGAGACGACCTAGCAAATCTTAAAGATGATTATGAAAGAGAGGTCGAAGAGCTTGAACAGAGAGCTCAAAAGAAAGGTTCTCAAAGTATGAAAGCATCCTTCAAGGCAAAACTTGCTAAAAAGGATGATGAGATTAGACAGTACTTAGAGGATATCGAATATTGGAAGGACCAATATGACCAAGCTCAAGATGAATTGGCAAGTTTAAAAGAAGATTATGAAAGCGATCAAAGTGAAGTTGATGATGAAGAATCTTATGCTGAAAGTTTGAAAGCTTCATATGAAGAACAGCTCGCTCAAAAGGATGAACAAATAAAACAGATCCAACAAGAGAAGGAGTATTGGGAGAGCCATTACTACACAGCCTATGAACACTTTGAAAAAGACCAAAAGAAAGTCAAGGAAAAAGAAGCCGACACTAATAAAATCAAAGTGTCATATGAAAAACAACTCGCTAAAAAAGATCAAGAGAATAAAAAATCTCAAGATGATATTCAGTATTGGAAGAACCAATATCAAATTGTGTATAAGGAGTTGTTAAGTTTAAAAGAAGGTGGTAAAGAAAGTCGTAAAAAGATGTTCTCAAGGAAGGATGGAATTTCTGAAAATGTGAGAGCAACTTATGAAAAACAACTCGCTCAAAAAGATGAGCTATTAAGAGATTCTCAAGATGAAGTTCAATATTGGAAAAACCAATATCAAACTATATATGACGAAATGATAAATCTTCAAAAAGACGTTAAGAAAAACAATAAGGAGGTAAAGCAAGGAAAAGGAAAAGTAAATCAAGACTCTCATGAAAGTACGGAATATTGGAAAAACCAATATTACAAAGCTTATGCTGACATGGCAAATCTTAGAAAACAAATCGAAAAAGATACTCAAGAAAGTAAGAAATATCGAATTGAAGGATTTGCTGAACAACTCGTTAGAACACTCGATGCATTCGATATGGCATTGAAAACTGAATCAACAAATAAAGAGGTAAATAACTTCCTTATTGGTTTCAAATACATATACAATCAATTGTTGGATACATTGAAAAAAGAAGGTGTAAAAATAATTGATCCAAAAGTAGGAGATAAGTTCGATGAAGATGTGATGCATTGTGTTGAAACAGTTGAAGATGATGGTGAAGAAAACATCATCAAAGAAGTATCTACAAAAGGATATAAATTGTACGACCATTTAATCAGAGCAGCGATGGTTGTAGTATCAAAAAAAAGTTATTGAAAATTTAAATTAAAAAGAAGAAAATAAAGTAGTATCATTGCTAATATTTAGGAGGAAATTTTATGGCAAAAGAAATTATTTTAGGAATTGACCTTGGTACAACAAATTCAGTCGTAAGTTATTTACAAAGTGATGGAACAGTCAAAGTTATTCAAAACCCAGAAGGAACTATGACAACTCCATCTGTCGTCGGCTTCAAAGCAAGTGGAGAAACAATTGTCGGTAATGCTGCAAAACGTCAAGCAATTACAAATCAAGACACTGTCTCATCCATTAAAAGAAAGATGGGTTCACCTGAGAAAGTACACATCAATTGTATTGATAAGGAATTCACCCCTCAAGAGATCTCTGCAAAAGTTCTTGCATATATCAAATCATATGCTGAAGAATATATCGGACAACCAATTGAAAAAGCAGTCATCACCTGTCCTGCATACTTCAACGATGCTCAAAGACAAGCAACAAAGGATGCTGGAACAATTGCTGGATTAGATGTTGTAAGAATCATCAACGAACCAACCGCAGCAGCTCTTGCTTACGGACTTGGTGAAGATAAGTCTGAAAAAGTTGCAGTATTCGATCTTGGTGGAGGTACACTCGATGTCTCTATCTTAGAAATCAGCGACGAAACATTTGAAGTTGTTGCTACTGCCGGAGATAATAAACTTGGTGGAGATGACTGGGACAATGTCTTAGCTGAATGGATTAGAGAACAAATCAAAGCTGAGTTTGGTAAAGATTTCGATGATAAAATTGCTCTTCAAAGATATAGAGATGCAGCTGAAAAAGCAAAAATCGAATTATCATCTCAAACCGAAACCACAATTTCATTACCATTCATCGGTACAGGAGAGAGTGGTCCAGTTAGTTTTGAAACAACCATCACAAGAGCTAAATTCGAAGAGATGACCAAGCATTTACTTGAAAGATGTGTCGCACCTCTTGAAAAAGCTATTGAAGATGCCAACCTTACATATGCTGAAATTAACGTAGTTTTATTAATCGGTGGTTCTATCAGAATGCCTGCCGTTCAAGAACTCGTCACAAAAATCACTGGTAAGAAACCAAATTTAAGTGTCAACCCAGATGAAGCAGTCTCTATCGGTGCTGCTTATCAAGGTGGAATTTTAAGTGGAGAACTTAATGATGTCATCTTACTCGATGTCACACCATTAACCCTTGGTATTGAAACCGAAGGTGGAGTTATGACCCCATTAATTCCTCGCAACACACAAATTCCAACCAAGAGCTCAAGATTATTCTCAACCGCTCACGATGATCAAGAGACAGTTGATATCACAGTCTTCCAAGGTGAAAAACCAATGACACGTGATAACAAATTATTAGGTAAATTCCAATTAACAGGAATTAAACCAGCTCCACGTGGAAGCGCTAGAATCGAAGTTACATTTGCAATCAATGTCGATGGTATCGTCGAAGTTACTGCCAAAGATCTTGACACCCATAAAGAACAAGCAATCAAGATTACTGATGCTGTAAGATTATCAAAAGAAGAGATTGCTCGTATGGTCGTCGAATCAGAAATGGGAAAAGACGTTGAAGCAAAGAAAAAAGAAGAGAGCGAACTCAAACATAAAGCTGAAACCTTCTTAAACGAACTCAAAGAAGTTTTAAGATCAAGTCAAGAATTAGATCCATCTGAAAGAGCTCAAACCGAGCAATTAAGAGATGAGATTGAAGCTGCTATTAGCAGTAGCGATTTTGAGACCTTAAAAGCAAGAGTTCAAGAGCTTGAAAAAGCAGCTGAAGAAGCCGTAGCAAAAGCAAAAGTGGCCGAAGAAGCAGCAGCAAAAGCAGAAGCTGAAGCCGCAGCCGCAGCAAAAGTTGCTGAAGAAGCTGCAGCAAAAGTTGAAGAAGAGAAACCAGTTCCTGTTGAAACTGAAGAAGAACCAGTTAAACCAGCTCCTAAGAAACCAGCTGCCAAGAGATCAACTGGTACAAGATCAACTGGTGCTAAGAAGTCCACTGGTACTAGAAAATCAACTGGTACAAGATCAACTGGTGC
>CAZJPX010000001.1:2261-26685 GCA_964548325.1 uncultured Staphylococcaceae bacterium | reverse complement strand
TCAGGCACAAAATCTCCAGTCAAGAAAACAACCAAATCACCTGCTAAAGAAGCTCCAACAAGTGAAAATGCTGGTGTAATGCTTGATGATGACAAGATAATCGATGCCGATTTTCATGATGAAGGTGTAGATTACCACATCGAATTAACAAAGAAATAATAATATATCGTCTTGATAAAGAGAGCTTCTAGCTCTCTTTATCGACGTTTAATTTGCAACATTTAATCTAAAAGTCATTTTATTAGGTTATTATCAATTGTTAGATTAAAATTAAATCTCTTCTATAAACAAACTGTGAAGTTGTCTACACTTTGCTTGAGGGTTTGTAGTGAGAACTTAGTGTTGATTATTACACTTGATAAAATATCAATTGTTGCAAAAGAAAAGATTAATGAATTTAAAAAAGCATTAGGTTGAATTGCACTCATTAGTCCCAAAACTTATGAATTTATTAAGAATTTATTTAAATCCTAATTATATAGTATAATTATCTCCATAATTTATTAGATTTAATGGAGGAAAGAGATATGAGTGAAAACGAAAATAGAAAACCTACTAATGGTCTCGATGTAGATGAAACTAGATCTGATGAAGATAAGATGGAATCTGCAGATGATATCGATGAGAGAGAAAGCTTATTTTCCAAGTTAATTAGCAAATCTAAAAAAATCAATACTAAACTTCTAAACGCAAAATTAATGAGCAGAATTAAAAGCAACATAAGAAGTAATGAAACAGATTATGATGCGGTTGATGAAGTGAATAATGAAGTTGAAAAGGAAGTAGTGGTTAATAATGTTAACAATGTTAATAATGATGTTGAGAAGGATTTAATTAAAAAAATTAATGAAGAAAAAAAGCTTCAAGAAGATATAAAGTATTGGAAATCCCATTACCTTGACGCTCATGGCGAATTGACAAATCTTAAACAAGATTTTGAAAAAACCCATAAGGAGTCAAAAGAGAAGGACCAATTAGTAAAGAAAGCTCAAGAAGATATGGAATATTGGAGAAACCAATATCACCAATCATACGCCGACATGGCAAATCTTAGAAAAGATATTGAAAAAGATAATCAAGAGATCAAAAAATATCGAATCGAAGGATTTGTTGAAGAACTAACTAGAACACTTGATGCATTCGACATGGCTTTAAAAGTGAAGCCAAAAAATCAAGAAACCGAAAACTTTCTAACCGGATTCAAATACATATACAACCAGTTATTAGATACGTTAAGAAAAGAAGGTGTAGAAGTGATTGAACCAAAAGTTGGAGATAGGTTTGATGAAAATGTTATGCACTGTGTTGAGATAGTTGAAGATGAAGGTGAAGATAACCTCATCAAAGAAGTATCTACAAAAGGATATAAATTATACGATCATCTAATAAAAGCTGCGATGGTCGTAGTTACAAAGCATGTAGATGTTGCAACAGTTTCAAAGTCTGCAACTGAAGAAGTTAAAAAACCTAAAGATAGTGAAGAACACACACATCCAAAAGGTAATAAAAAATCGGGCTCTAAACAAACTTCTAACAAGAAAGGTTCTACAAACAAGAAACAATCTTCTAATAAGTCTAATTCTAACAAGAAAAGCTCGATTAAAAAAACAGGTTCTAAAAGTACTGGTTCTAATAAGACGAGTGCTGAAGATACAAAAACAACCAATCAAACGGAAAAAATTGAAATTGCTTAATTTAGGAGGAAATTATTATGGCAAAAGAAATTATTTTAGGAATTGACCTTGGTACAACAAATTCAGTCGTAAGTTATTTACAAAGTGATGGAACAGTTAAAGTTATTCCAAATCCAGAAGGAACTATGACAACTCCATCTGTCGTCGGATTTAAAGGAAATGGCGAAATTATTGTAGGTAATGCTGCAAAACGTCAAGCTATCACAAATCCTGATACCGTTTCATCCATCAAAAGAAAGATGGGTACAGATGAAAAAGTAAGTATCAAATGTATTAAAAAGGAATTCACTCCTCAAGAGATATCTGCACAAGTTCTTGCATATATCAAATCGTATGCTGAAGCAAATGTCGGTCATGAAATTGAAAAAGCTGTTATTACAGTTCCTGCATACTTTGATGATGCTCAAAGACAAGCAACAAAAGATGCTGGCACCATTGCTGGTTTAGATGTCGTTAGAATTATCAACGAGCCAACCGCAGCAGCTCTTGCTTATGGACATGGAACAGATAAGAACGAAAAGATTGCAGTATTCGATCTTGGTGGAGGTACACTCGATGTCTCTATCTTAGATATCGGAGATGATACATATGAAGTTATGGCAACCTCTGGAGATAACAAACTCGGTGGAGATGACTGGGACGATGTCTTATCTGAATGGATTAAAGCACAAATTAAGAGTGAATTTAATCAAGACATCAACGACAAAATGGCTCTTCAAAGATATAAGGAAGCTGCTGAAAAAGCAAAAATCGAATTATCATCTCAAACTGAAACCACAATCTCCTTACCATTCATCGGTGTAGGAAAATCTGGTCCAATCAGTTTTGAAGCAACCATCACAAGAGCTAAATTTGAAGATTTAACCAAACACCTACTCAATAGATGTGTAGATCCTCTTAAAAAAGCTATTCAAGATGCAGGTCTCACATATGATGATATTGATGAAGTCTTATTGATTGGTGGTTCAACCAGAATGCCTGCAGTTCAACAATTAGTTTCAAAAATCACAGGTAAACAATTAAATCAAAGCGTCAACCCAGATGAAGCAGTTTCAATCGGTGCTTCATTCCAAGCTGGTATCTTAAGTGGAGATGTCAACGATATCATCTTACTCGATGTCACACCATTAACACTTGGTATTGAAACAGTTGGTGGAGTTATGACACCATTAATTCCTCGCAACACCACAATCCCAGCTTCTAAATCTCAACTCTTCACAACTGGCTTTGATAATCAACCAAACGTTGATATCATCGTCTATCAAGGTGAGAGACCAATGGCACACGATAACAAATTATTAGGTAACTTCCAATTAACAGGAATTAAACCAGCTCCACGCGGAACACCTCGAATTGAAGTTACATTCACAATCGATGTCAACGGTATTGTTAAAGTTACTGCAAAAGATCTTGACACCAGAAGAGAACAAGAGATCACCATCACCGGAACCATCGGATTATCAAAAGAAGAGATCGACCGTATGTTAGGTGAAGCTGAAGAATATAAGAAAGCTGATGAGAAGAGAAAAGAAGGCGCAGTACTTAGAAATAAGGCTGAATCTTATGTCAATCAACTTAATGATGTTTTAAGAACTGGTGGCGAGCAATTAGATCCAACTCAAAGAGCTGAGACTGAAAAATTAAGAGATGAGCTCGAAGCAGCCATGAGTAGTAATGATTATGATTCATTACAAACTAAAGTTGATCAACTTGAAAAAGCTGGTGGTTTCCAAACAGCAACAGCTGAAGATTTTGAATCATCTTTAGGTGCAGATTCATCTTCTTCAAGTGAAGAAGATGTCGTTGTAGACACATTCTATACCGAAGGCTTATAAAAAATCTTTAAGATAAAATTTATGTCTGATAAAGAGAGCTCAATGCTCTCTTTATCATTACTTTAATTTCTTAAAATAAATGGAGGAACGACATGGCCTTTTATCAAGATTATTATCAATTGTTAGGTATTGATAGGAACGCTTCACAAGATGAAATCAGAAGAGCGTATCGTCTACTAGCTAGAAAATATCATCCTGACAATAAAACAACTGGAAACACTGAAAAGTTTAGAGAGATCACTGAGGCATACAATGCTTTAAGTGATGTTCGTAAAAGAGCAGCTTCTAACAAAGCTGTATCTACTGCTACTAAAAAACCAACAACCGCTACAACTCAAAAGGCTAAAACTACAACAAAAGTTACCAGTACCAACACAAGTACTAATACGAGAGCTACTAGTGCAAGTGCAGGTAGCAAAACTACAAGTACAGGTACTAGAGTTACAAGTACTAAAGCAACAACAGGTGCAAGATCTACTAGCACTTCTACATCTTCTTCTAGCACTAATTTTAATAAGTCTTATGCTAAAGATAATGTAGGAGATATCAGTGCTATTCTTAAAAAAGTGTTAAAGAATAATGCAGCTACGGCTAGTGGTAGCACAACTCAAAGCAGCAGTACAATCAAAACTGGTACCACTGCTCAATCTGGTAGCACAACTCAAACAAGAAGCTCAGTGCAAACTGGTAGCGCAACCAAAACTACCAGTACAGCTCAAACTACTGTTAAAACTCAAGCCAGTAGTGCAGTAAAATCTACCAGTACAGCTCAAACCAGTAGTGCAACCAAAACTGGTAGCGCAACTAAAGTTAGTAGCACAACAAAAAGTAGTAGTAAACACCAAGCAACTCCAGTTAATGGTAAAGACAAATTGTTGAATGCGACAATTTCATTTTTAGAATCAGTTAACGGAACAAAACTTGAGGTTCCTTTAACCTATGATGAACAATGCACTCAATGTTATGGTAGTGGAAAAGTAGGCCTTGTCTCTTCAAATTGTACCGCATGCCATGGAAAAGGGTATACAAGAAAGAAGATTAAAATTCAAGCTGTTATTCCTCCAGGAATTAGCGATGGACAAAAAATTAGAATTAAAGAAAAAGGTGAAAGAGGCAAAAACGGAGGAAAGTATGGTGATTTATATATCAAAATAAACGTTCAACCTCACAAACATTTCAAAAGAAGAGGTAATGATATATATTTAAGTGTCCCTCTTGATTTTGTTGATGCATGTCTTGGTGCAACTGTCTCAATCCCTACAATTCGTGGTGAAACAAAAGTAAAGATTCCACCAGGTGTCCGTCCTAATCAACAATTTAAACTTGAAAATAAAGGCGTAAAAGAACTAAATGGAAGTAAGTTTGGAGATCAATACGTCATTTTGGATATTAAAATTCCTTCATCATTAAGTAAAAAACAAAAATATATTTTAGATTTATATAAGACTGTTAGAGATGACTCTACATCTTTAGAAAATTTTAAAAAATCTTTTAATAAATAAAACATATTTAATTAACAAGGTTTTTGAATTAATTAAATTAAGCAATTTTAATTAAAGTGGATAAGAACGATATCCAACAAGAAATTAAGATCGATGTTATTCATAAGAGGTGGTTAGCAACATTGTTATGTGCCTTCCTTGGAATTTTTAGCATCGATTCTTTTTATTTAGGATTTATAAAATTTGGTATATTAAGATTATTTATTAATCTTTTAACTTTTATATTTATTTTTTTGATGGTTTATTTATCTACAACCTATCAAGCTCTCGTTTTTATAATACCATTATGTGTAGTCTATGGTATAAATATAATTGGAGCAATTTATATTTGGTTTAAAAAAGATTTTAAAGATAAAAACGGAAATCTATTAAAGTAAATGCAAAGATATTATGCTTTAAACTATGGTTCAAAACCTACATTATCTGATGATGATGTTTTTCATATTAAAAATATCATGCGTTATAAAGTTAATGATGAATTTGAATTGATTTATGATGAGAAAATTTATCAATGTCGAATAATATCTTTTAAACCATTCACCTTTGATGTTTTATTTGAAATATTTGAAAAAAATGAGTTAGATACCTACATTAGGTTCTTTTATTGTATACCAAAAGGAAGTAAGCTCGATTTGGTAATCCAAAAAGCAGTTGAACTTGGAGTAAAAGAATTTGTTCTAATTCAATCCAATAGATCGATAGCAAAAATTGATGAAAGAAATAAAGATAATAAACTAACTAGATTTAATAAAATAATAAAAGAAGCCACTGAACAATCAAAAAGAAAAACCTTAATGAAACTAAATGATGTAATTACTTTTAATGATTTAAATAAATATAAAGGTGATATAAATCTCATCTGTTTTGAAAATAGTTCTGCAAATCTTAATGATTTATTAAAAGAACTTAAATCAATTAAAGGAAAGACTGTCAACGTAATTGTTGGAGCAGAAGGAGGAATAACAAAAGAAGAACTTGAAACTGCAAAAAAAGAAAATTATATCGATGTGACATTAGGTAGACGAATTTTAAGAAGTGAGACCGCTTGTATATATATTTTATCTTTACTTTCTTTTTTTGCAGAACTTGAATAATATCTTTATTTGATTTATATAATTTAATTAATTTAGAATTTTAATTAGATTATGACCTTTTTAACTGAATATCTTGGATGTAAAGTAAATTCTTATGAGGTTAATGCGATCATTAATCTTTTTTTAAATGAAGGATTTCATCATTTTATTAAAACTAAAGATGATGATTACCCAGATATAATTCTTATTAATACATGTGCTGTGACTGAAACTAGTGTTTCTAAAGATAAAAAGATTATACGTCGATATAAAAAGATGTATCCAAAGGCGATACTTTGTGTGATGGGATGTTATGCTCAATATGGATATAAATACATCGCAGAAGATTTAGATGCGGATATTGTGATAGGAACTGATAATAGAGCTGATATTTTAAATCTAATAAATGAATATAAAAAAACAAAACAAAAGATTATTAAAATAAAAGATAACAACTCAATTAAAGAATATGAGACATTAAATATTACAGAGGATTATTTTCATACTAGAGCGTATGTCAAGATTCAAGATGGATGTAATAAATGTTGTTCATATTGTCTAATTCCATACATTAGAGGTAGATCAAGATCGCGCGATAAAAATGAAATCCTTGCTGAAATTGCACATCTATTAAAAAAAAATATAAAAGAAATAGTGTTAACAGGCATTGATATGAGCAGCTATGGTGAAGATAAAAAAGATAATTATTTATTCTCTAATCTACTTGAAGATATTTTAAAAACTTTCCCTAATTTATACAGCTTAAGAATTTCTAGTATTGAAGAATCTCAAATTGATGATCTATTTTTAAAATTATTTAAAGATTATAAAAATATAGCTTCACATATTCATATACCATTACAGAGTGGTTCTAACTCTGTTCTTAAAAGAATGGGTAGAAGATATTCATTAGATTCATTTAAAGACACTGTCGATAAATTAAGAAAAATAAGAGAAGATGTATCTATAACAACAGATCTTATAGTTGGTTTCCCTCTAGAATCCGATGAAGAATTTAATGAAACTTATGAGTTTTGTAAAAACATTGAGTTTTCTAAAATACATTGTTTTCCTTACTCAATGAGGCCAAACACTCCGGCCTCAAAATTGAAACAAGTAGATAAAGATGTAGTTAAAACAAGAATGAAAAAAATGCTTGATTTAACAGCTACCCTTGAAAAACAATTTTTAAATAAATTTATTGGTAAAAAAATTGATGTATTAGTTGAATCATATGATGAGAAGAAAAATGCTTACAAAGCACACTCTTCTAATTACCTAGAATTTTATGTTAAATCGAACAATAAACAGCTAACAAATGAAATTGTTAATATAATTATTGGACAATGTAAAAATGAAATTTATTCGATATAATCGGATAAAAATACTTATATTTTAGACAATGTCAAATAAATTTTAAGATTTTGCTATCTAAAAATTATATAATATGCTCTAAACGGAGGTGAAAAACGATGGCCGTACCTTTTAGGAGAGTTAGTAAAACTAGCAAAAGAATGAGAAGAACCCATTACAAATTAAGAGTTAATGGGGTTTGTATTTGTGAGCATTGTGGAGAAATGATTAGATCACATATTGTTTGTCCAAAATGTGGTTATTACGATGGCAAACAAGTAATTCAAGTTAAATCTAAAAAAGTAGAAGAATAATTTATATATGAGTAATCAAGCAAATTACGCTAAATATATTGATAACACTTTACTTAAACCAGATGCATCAAAAGATTCTATTGAAGAATTATGTTTAACAAGTATTAAATATGGATTTAAGAGTGTCTGTGTTAATCCATCTTATGTTTCATTATGTAAATCTTTATTAAAAACAAGTGATGTACTTGTTTGCACAGTTATTGGATTTCCACTAGGAGCTAATACTACTAAAACAAAGGTTTTAGAAACCAAAGATGCTATTGAAAATGGTGCTGATGAGATTGATATGGTCATAAATATTTCTAAACTTAAAGATCAAGATGATAAATATGTATTAGATGAAATTAAAGCTATAAAGAAAGCATGTGGTAAACGTATATTAAAAGTGATTATTGAAACTTGTTTGTTAACAGATGAAGAAAAAGTAAGAGCATGTGAATTGGCAAAAGAAGCAGGTGCTGATTTTGTTAAAACTTCTACTGGATTTTCTACTAATGGAGCAACTATAGAAGATGTTAAATTGATGAGAAAAATAGTAGGAGATGCAATGGGTGTAAAAGCATCGGGTGGTGTTAAAACTCGTGAAGATTTTTTAAAGATGATTGAAGCAGGAGCAAATCGAATCGGCACTAGCAATGGTACTAAACTTTTGTGATTTAATACTTGATTATAGATAAACTATTTAGATAGAATTATTGTATTGAAAAAAGAGAGGTGATATTTTAGATGTGTAAAGTTACGCTTCGTGAAGATGAAAGTCTTGATGAAGGCTTAAGACGATTTAAAAAATTAGTTAATAAAGCATCGATTGTTCAAGAGTGCAGAAAAAGAGAATTTTATCTTAAGAAAAATTTAAAACGTAAACTTAAATCTGAAAACGCTAGAAAAAAATACCATTAATTTTAATTAAAAATTAACTCAATCATATCTTCAATAAACCAAAATTAAACTTTGGTTTATTTTTTTTGGGAACATTTTCATTTTGAAGACATCTAGTTATTGTAAAAGGATTTTGGAGAAAGGTATGACGTATTTTATTGAGCAGATTAAACAAAAGGATTGTTCGTTTGCATGTTTGAAGATATTGCTAGCGACAGTACATAAAAATAAAAACTATTTATTATATCCTCAAAATTTAGATGATAGTTCATATTCATTAGATGAAATCATTAGGTATGCAAAAAATGAAAATGTTAAATTAGGAGCGTATCATTTTGAAAATAAGGAAGATTTATTGCAAGAAAAAACATTTCCTATACTTGCGGTCACAAAAGAAAATGATAGATTACACATGATTGTAATTTATAAGATCAAAAGGAAAAAAGTTTATGTTGGAGATCCAAGCAAAGGAAAATTAACTTATAAGCTTAATGAGTTTTATGATATATGGAATGGTGAAGCTTTAATCATAGAAGGCATTGAAGAAACTAAAACAAAATATAAGGTTAAAAAAGATATATTAAATAATGTTTATGTTTTAATTTCTGGTTTTTTCCAAATATTTAGTTTCATCTCACTTGCTGTTGGAATATTCTTCATAAATGATGAAGTTTCTTTTTTAATACCTGTCTGTTTGTTTATTGGTTACATCTTGTTTGAGTTTATCCATAAGCAGATTTCGATGACTGGTATGAAAATTCTTGATGACAAAATATATGCTAGTTTACCAAAAAACACATCTAATCTAACAAATTTTTATAGAAATATATCTTTATATAAGGCAAATTGTTTTATAAATCCAATACAAATAATTTCATCAATTTTATCTTTATTGTTAATTATAATAGCTCTTGGATTAAATTCTTATCTCAATATATTAAACATTGGAATCATTGGGATATTTAATGCATCATTTTATTATTTCTTCAATCATTATATTAAAAGTAAAGAAAGAACTATTTATGATAATGAAGCATTATTAAAACAAAATAATTTATCTACATCAGAAGTAGAGCGAGCTCTACGTTTACTTAATTATGAGACATATAAATTAAGTCAAATGTTATATTTTAGAAAATATGTATTGCTTGCAATTACAATCCTTCTTTGTTTATTCTATGCAGCACTCACTGATAACATTTCATTAAACTTTATTTTGTTCCATGTATTTGCATATTATTTATTTACTGAATTTTTAACAACAACTTTAGAGACAGCAAAAAAGGAATCAAAAAAGATATACTATAAATGTATCATTAAGAATTATTTCCAATACTAATTTGCAAGTTTTTAATTTTAAAATGCTATAATTTTAAGGTGAACTTGCAGATTAATAATTTGACTAGAAAGAATATAGATGAATATAGAGATAGCTATTTAGAGCTTTTAAAAACGACACTTGAAATAGTTGAATATAGAAAAAATGTTTCTTTGTCTGTGGTATTTGTTTCGACCAATAAGATAAGAGACATCAATAATAAATATCGAAATATTAATAAAGCAACCGATGTGATTTCTTTTGCATACTTAGATGATAAAACTGAGGTCATAAATGTAGATGATGATATTTACGACATCGATATTGGTGAAATTTATATTTGCTATGATGTAGCTAAAAAAAATGCAATTAAATATGGCAACAGTTTAAATCGTGAACTGAATTTCTTGTTTGTTCACGGTTTATTACATCTATTAGGATATAATCATATAAAAAAAGAAGATGAAAAAATTATGTTAGGATTACAAGAAAAGATACTACCTAGCAAGGAGGTTCTATGAAAAGAGATGATTTAATTAAAGAAGCTATCAAAGCAATGAGTAATTCTTATTCTCCATATTCAAATTTTAAAGTCGGAGCTGCTTTATTAACTAAAGATGGAACTATATATCATGGTGCAAATATTGAAAATGCATCATATGGTTTATGTTCTTGTGCAGAAAGAAATGCTATTTTTAATGCGTATTGTCATGGGGTTAAATTAAAAGACATAGAGGCTTTAGCGATTGTTGCAAAAGGTGAAAGACCAGTCTCTCCTTGTGGTGCCTGTAGGCAAGTTATCAGTGAACTTTGTCCTGAAAATACAAAGATATATCTTGCAAACACTGAAGGAAAGTATTTAGAAAAGTCTGTTGATGATCTTTTACCATATTCATTTAAAGCTAAAGATATGGATGTATGAAAAGCGGCTTTGTCAGTATCGTTGGTTTACCAAATGTAGGTAAATCTACAATTATCAATAAAATAATTGGTGAAAAAATATCAATTGTTACTCATAAACCTCAGACTACGAGGAACTCTATTTATGGTATTTATAACGATGAAGATTCACAGATCATCTTTATTGATACTCCAGGACTTCATAAAGGCAAAACGATTTTAGATAAATCAATGATAAAAAGTTCTTACAGTTCAATTAGAAGTTCTGATATTGCAGTTTATGTTATTGATGCTAGTAGAAATATTAATGAAGAAGAACGAAATCTTTTAGATCGATTAAAATTTGATATACCTTTAATTGTTTGTATAAATAAAATTGATCAAGTAAAGATCGATAAAATTCTACCTTTAAAAGAAAAAATCAAAGAACAATTTCCAAATTCGATTTTATTAGAATTATCGGCTATAAAAGATTTTGGAATCGATACATTAATTAAAGAATTAAAAAAACTTTTACCCGGTAATACGAGGTATTATGATGTTGATGTTTATACTACAGCTGATATTAAATTTAGAATAGAAGAGATAATACGCGAAAAGATTTTAAATTTAATAAAACAAGAAGTACCTCATAGTGTACTGGTTGTATGTGAAAATATATATAAAAAAACGAGCAGATATAAAATCAATTGTAAGATTGTAGTAAATAAACCTTCACAAAAATCTATTTTGATAGGAAAAAACGGCTCGATGATTAAAAAGATTAATGATTCATCAAGACGAGACATTGAAGAAATACTTAAAACAAGAATTGATCTTGAATTGTTTGTTCAAGTGATTGAGAACTGGAAAAATTCATCATCTGTATTAATAGAAGCCGGATATAAAACTAAATGATATCTAAAAACGGTTTAATTTTAAGTTCAACAAAATATCGTGATTATGATGCGATAATAAATGTTCTTTTTAATGATGGGTATGAGAGCATATTAATTAGAGGTGCCTATCGACCAAATAATAAAAACTTTATATTTACCAATATTCTTATTTATGCAAACTTTGAATATTATCAAGGTAAAGTAAATGGCAATAAACTAAAATGTGCAAAAGTTATTGAGAGTTATAATAAATTAGATGCTTCTTATGAAAACGTTGTATTTTTATCTTTTGTAAATGAAACATTAAGAAAGATAGTTATTGAATCAGATTATGATAAATTATTAAAATTGTCCATTTCTATATTAAGAGGCTTAAATAAAAACAAAGACATTTATATGCTTTCTGCGTATTTTTTGATAAAAATAACTCATATTTTAGGAATTGAATTAAATTTAAATACGTGTGTTATATGTGGTAATAAGAATGAGTTTAAATATTTATCATTTACTTCAGGAGGTGTAGTTTGTGATGAACATTTAGATTCATCTAATGATTATATTAAATTAAACAGAAGCGAATTAAATATATTAAAAACAATCTATCAACAAAATGATTTTGTTGATTTTAATCAATTAGATGAAAGTCTAATACTACAATTAATATTAAACTTAACAAGCTTTTTAGAATCTAACTTCTCAATTAAGATTAATAGTTTATCCCTCTTGACAAAACACTTATAATAGGTTGACATCGTATATCGACATGTATACTATTTTATCTGGTTATTTAGTATGAAGACATTTGAAAAGATTACAACACATTTACAAACAACTGGATACATTTATCAAGGCTCTCAAATTTATGGAGGGCTTTCTAATACTTGGGACTATGGTCCACTTGGTAGCGAATTAAAAAAGAATCTAAAAGATGCTTGGTGGAAAAGGTTTGTTCAAGAATCTAAATTAAATGTTGGTATAGATAGTGCCATTTTAATGAATCCTAAAGTTTGGGAAGCTACAGGGCATGTTTCAACTTTTAATGATCCATTGATTGATTGTAAATCATGTAAAGAAAGATATAGGGCAGATGATTTAGTTGAAAATCAATTTCCTAATGTTGATATATCAACTTTTTCCTTCTCCAAATTAAGTAAATTTATTAAAGACAATCATGTTACTTGTCCATCATGTGGTAAATCTAATTTTACTGATATTCGACAATTTAATATGATGTTTAAAACTCATATTGGTGTGACAGAAAATTCTAAAAGTGAAGTATATCTACGTCCTGAAACAGCCCAAGGTGTATTTGTTAATTTCAAGAATGTGCAAAGGTCTTCTAGAAAGAAAATTCCATTTGGTATTGCAAACGTAGGAAAAGCTTTTAGAAACGAAATCACTCCCGGTAATTTCACATTTAGAACAAGAGAATTTGAACAATTAGAATTAGAGTTTTTCTGTAAACCTGGCCAAGATATTGAATGGTTTATCTATTGGAGAGAATTCTGTAATGAATTTTTAATTGATTTAGGAATTAAAAAATCAAACATAAGATATCGTGATCATGAAAAAGAAGAACTTGCTTTCTATTCTTTAGCGACAACTGACCTCGAATATAACTTTCCATTTGGTTGGGGTGAGATTTGGGGAATCGCTGATCGAACTGATTATGATTTGAAAAGACATCAAGACTATTCGGGTGAATCTTTAGAATATTTAGATCCTGACACCCAAGAAAAATATATTCCTTATTGTATTGAACCAAGTTTAGGTTTGGATAGATTATTTTTAGCAATTGTTTGTGATGCATATGATGAAGAAGAATTAGAAAATGGCGAAATTAGAAAAATAATGCATCTAAAGCCAACTTTAGCTCCAATAAAAGTTGCGATATTGCCACTAAGCAAACAATTAAATTTATTAGCCGAAACTATATATGAAGATGTTGTAAAACATTACTCCGCTACATTTGATACTAGTGGAAGTATCGGCAAACGTTATCGCAGAAACGATGAAATTGGAACTCCATTTTGTATAACTGTTGATTTTCAAAGTGAAGAGGATGAGACAGTGACCGTTAGATATCGTGATTCAATGAAACAAAAGCGAATCAAAATATCAAAAATTTGTGACTTCTTAAAAAGAAATATTAAATAAGAAATGAACAGTAATTTTTTTGATCGAGTTAATGATGAAATATCACGACAAGTGAACATAGTTGAAATCGTTGGTCATTATGTAAAGTTGACTAAAAAAGGAAGAAACTATGTTGGACTTTGCCCTTTTCATGATGATAAAAATTTAGGTAATTTTTATGTTAGTGAAGAGAAGCAAATATTTAATTGTTTTTCATGTAATATGAAAGGTGGCGCAATAAAATTCGTTCAAGAATATGAAAGAATAGGTTACATTCCAGCCGTTAAAAAGATTTGTGAAATCGCAAATATTTCAATCGATGGCTTAGATGATTATAAATCAAATAAAGTTGTTAATCCTAAATTAGAAGAAGCTCATAAGTGTTTGACTGAAATTAATAATTTTTATGAAGTTAGTTTGATTCAAAATATTGAAGGAAATAATGCAAGAGAATATCTTGAATCAAGAGGATTAACAGAAGAAATTATTAAGAATTTTAATATCGGTTATGCTCAATCAGATGGAGAAAATTTAATAAAATATTTAGAGAAAAAAGGTTTTTCTTTAAAAATAATGGATACTTGTGGAATTATCGATCTACAAAGAAACGTGTTAAAAGATGCCAATTCTGGAAGAATTATATTTCCAATTAAAGATGAAAATGGGCAGATCATTGGATTCAGTGCACGTATCTTTGGGAGCGCACAATCTGAATCAAAATATATAAATACAAGAGAAACATTAGCTTTTAAAAAAGCAAATATTTTATATAACTATCATGATGCAATCCTAGCTTCTAGAAAGGTGGGTTATGTCTATCTTTTAGAAGGATTTATGGACGTTATTGCAGCATATCGAGTCGATATAAAAAGTGCTGTGTGTCTTATGGGAACAGCTCTTACAAAAGAACAGGTTTCATTATTAAAACGTTTAAATGTTGAAGTACGTGTTTGTCTAGATCGAGATGAACCAGGTCAATTAAATACTCTAAGAACAATAAATGTATTAGAGCAACATAAAATTCCTTATAAAATCGTAAACAATACTCAAAATGTTAATGGTAAAGATGCTGATGAGATTTTAAAAAATGATGGTTCTGATGCGTTAATTAAATACTTTAATAATTTAATTAGTAGAGGGGAGTGGGCATTAAAATATTATTCTAGTAATCTAGATTTAAGTAATTTCACTGATAGAAATAAACTTGTTAAATCTTTCCTTCCTGAGCTTGCTAATTTTAAAGACAAACTGGAGTTTGAAGAAATTTTAAAAAATCTAGCATCATTAACAAACTTTACTATTGAAAGTATTAAACAAGAATTACAAGACTACAAGAAAAAATATGTTAATACAAAAACTCAAGGCGTTGAACAATACACCGCTACTGAATTAGAAAAAGCTGATAAATATTACGATTCTGCAGCAAAAATTACTAAAAGAAAAAGAAACCCAGTTGAAAACTGTGAAAGAAGTTTATTAGCATATTTTGCAACTTATAAAGATGCATACGATAACTATAAAGAGGAATACGGGTATTTTGATACCGAAGTCTATAAAAATATTTTCCAATATATTCAAGATTATGTGATTGATACCATCTACAAGGATAAAGAATTTTCTCCTCAAACTTTAATTGAATATATAGACGAAAACGAGAAAGATAAAAATAAGAAGGAAATATATAAAAACGAAATCAAAGAAATACAATTGAGTCTTAAAAATAAAGAAATCTCTAAATATAGTGATGATGAAATTAAATCTTTATGGGATAGACTGATTGAAAATAAAGAACAATCGTTATTAAAAGAAAATCGAGAAAAGAATATAAAGATAAATAAAAAGAAAGGTAATATTGATGAAATTGCAAAACTTAATGAAAACATCTTAGAAAGAAAAAGACGCAAACTTGAAAAGGAGGCTGAACAATATGAAAAAGAAAAAAGAAACTAATTTAGATTTTGCAGAAAAAATAGTTGATGATATTGAAGATATCGTTGAAGAATCAGATGAACAACAGCTAAATGAAATCATTAAACAGTTTGAGGCTAAATATAAACATACCAAACTTATAGAACAAGATGAGTTTCAGGATGCGACAAGTTTTTTAGATATCACACCTGCTGATTATGAGAAAATTTTTGCTCAGTTTAAAGCAAAGGGATATGAGATATCTTCTGAAACCGAAGTCGCTGCTGTTGATTTTCCAAATGATTTATTAATTGATGATGACCTAGTAGATGATGATGACGACATTGATTTATCAGATGATGAATTATCAGAAGAAGACAACATTGATTTTAATAACTTAGACAATTTAGATAGTTCAGAAATAAAGATCCAAGATTCGGTTAAACAATATCTAAAAGAAATTGGAAAAGTTCCATTATTAACTTCAGAAGAAGAGATTAACCTCGCTCAAAGAATCGAAAAAGGAGATAAACGAGCAAAAGACAAACTCATCACATCCAATTTAAGACTTGTCGTTTCGATTGCAAAAAAATATATGGGAAGAGGACTACAATTCTTAGATTTAATCGAAGAAGGAAATTTAGGTCTTATAAAAGCAGTTGATAAATTTGATTATCGAAAAGGATTTAAATTTTCTACCTATGCTACTTGGTGGATCAGACAATCTGTCACAAGGGCAATCGCTGATCAAGCAAGAGTAATTCGTATACCTGTTCATATGGTTGAAACTATAAATAAGATTAATCGAGTAAAAAGAGGGTTAGTACAAGAGATTGGAAGAGAACCAACAGCTGAAGAAATCGCTGTTAAAATGGATAACCCTCAAATGACCCCAGATAGAATTAGAGAAATATTAAAACTAGCTCAAGAACCAGCTTCACTTGATTCTCCAATTGGAGATGATGATGATTTACATTACAGCGATTTTGCTGAAGATAAAGAATCTGAAACTCCAAAAGATTTTATTTCTAGCAAATTACAACGCGAAGCATTATATGATCTTTTGAGCGAATTAACAGATCGTGAACAAAAGGTTTTAATACTTCGTTACGGTTTAGAAGATAATAAACAAAGAACTTTAGAAGAAGTTGGAAAAGAATTTGGGGTCACTCGTGAACGTATTAGACAAATTGAAGCTAAAGCTATTCGTAAATTAAAACAACCTAACAAAAGAAAAAAACTAGAAGACGCACTTTAATATTAAATTTATTGTATTAATGACAAAATAATTATTGCAAGAATTAATTTAATTTAGTTTAATATTGATGTAAGCAATTTTATTTATTAAACAACCGAAAAGATTCTGTTTTTGTTCCTTTTATTTTTAGTATAAGTAGGAGTCACAAATTATAATCTAAGTAGTAGTTGTTGTTTTCAGTTTAAGGTGTTCAATATAATCAAAATTGTTGATCTTATCGTTTTTAGTTTTTAGATAAAAAAGTTTTGTTCTACGGGGTTTTTAATGAAAAATACTGAAGAATTGGACGACTTAAATCTAGATAATGAGGTGTTATCTATCATTGAAGATTATCTAGAAAACAACAAAGAAAGCAGAGTAATTGTCTTTGTTAATTTTGTTTTAGATACAGAAAATTTTAACTTAACAGAAGAACAATACATACATATCGCACAATATTTTACGAACATGAATTACAAAGTAGTTTTTGATGGTCTATTAAATAATATGGATTATTTTTCATTAGAAGAAGATGAACTTAATACAATATCAAATGACAATAATTTTTATGATTTAAATGATACCAATTATTATTTAAATAATAACATTGAAAATATTGAGGTAGATAAAAAAGAAAAAGTTAGTGATCCTGTAAAAGCATATCTGCTATCGATTGCTAATATAAAAATATTAACTAGAGAAGAAGAATATGAACTTGCAAAAAGAGCATCTAATGGAGATATCAATGCTAGAAACCTTCTAGTTACATGTAATTTAAAGCTTGTCGTATCTATTGCTAAAAAATATATAAGGAAGGATGTTTCCTTTATGGAAATAATTGAAGAAGGAAATCATGGATTAATCAAGGCTGTAAATCGTTTTGATTATAAACTTGGAAATAAATTTTCAACTTATGCTACATGGCAAATAAGACAATCGATAGTTTTATTACTTACCCAAAACTTAAAAGCAATACGAACACCAATTCATTTAATAGATAAAATTAGAAAGATTTCAAAAGCAAGGGATGAATTGATGCAAAAACTTGGTCGTAACCCAAATCTATATGAGGTAGAAGAATATTTAGATAACCCATCTTTTACAGTTGAAAAGATTTTAGATCTTGAAAAGGCTACAAGATCGATAATTGAGTTAGATAATAAATTTAATGATGAAGATAATGCGACCCTTTTAGATTTTGTTGAATACAATTATGGCGATTCTCCAATACAACATATGAACAAAGTAGATAAGGAAGATTTGGTCTATGATCTTTTAGATAAATTAAATGATATTGAGAGAATAGTCATTATGCATCGCTATGAAATTGGTGGATATGAATTTAAAACCTTAGATGAACTGAGTGCTCAATTTAATGTATCAAAAGAAAGAATAAGACAAATTGAAAGAATGGCACTACGAAAGTTAAAAAATCGTGGAATGGAAAAGAACATAAAAGATGATATAGAATAGTTCTATGATTTCTAAACGTCTTGAAACAATTATTGAAATTATTGGTGAAACTAAGTCCTTATTAGATGTTGGTGCAGATCATGGATATGTTTTAATTGAACTTTTAAATAGAGGAAAATGTTTTAATCTATGTGGAGTAGAAAACAAAAAAGGACCTTATAACATTTTAGAAAACAACGTTAAAATATATGATGAAAATATTAAATGTGTTTTTTCAGATGGTTTAAAAAATATCGATGATATTTATGAAACAATTGTTATTGCAGGACTTGGTTTTGCAACTATAAAAAAAATTATCCTTTCAGATTTAGAAAAAATTAAAAAAAGTAAATATTTAGTTATAGATTCTCATAATCATTTAGAAGACTTAAGAATTTTCATGAATAAAAATAATTTTAGGATTATCGAAGAAAAAATTGTATTTGAAAATGATATATATTATTCAATTATCAAATATGAATATAACAAAGAAACATTAACTGAATCAGAGCTAAAATATGGACCAATACTAATAAAAAGAAAAGAAAAATTATTCATCGATTTTTTAAAAAATAAAAAAGAAAATTTTGAAACAATTCTATCTAAAAACATTTCTACATCAAAAAAGTCACTTATAAAAAAAGAAATAAAAATAATTGAAGATATAATTAAATAAACCATTCATGTTGTAAAAGATAAGAATTTTATAGTGAACTAATGTAAAATTAGTATTATGAAATTTAGTTCTTTTAACCTCTCTTTAGATATATTAGATGCAATAGAAAAGACCGGTTTTGAATCTCCTACTACTGTTCAAAGCAAAGTCATTCCTAAGGCATTAAAATATGAGAACTTGATCGTTCAAAGTTCTACTGGTAGTGGTAAAACACATTCTTTTTTAATACCTATTTTCAATAATTTAAATACTGATAATGGGTTAGAGGTTGTTATTGTTTCACCAACAAGAGAACTATCTGAACAGACATATAATTTTGCTATTCAATTTAATAAGCTTCTTTCTAATAAATATTCAATTAAATTATTTATAAGTGGAACCGATACTTTAAAAGATTACGATTCTTTTAAAAAAGGAGCAAATATCATCATCTGTACTCCTGGAAAACTAAATGATTTATATAAGCGTTTTGATTATTTATTTAATCAAGTAAAAACTATCGTCTTTGATGAAGCTGATATGTTGTTTGATAAAAGTTTTACTGATGAGATGTCTAAGTTTCTATCTAATTTTGACAATGTACAAATCTTATTATTCTCAGCTACTTTAAATAAAAACATTCAAAACTTATTTAAAAAATATATAAAAGAATCCGAGCTCATAGAAATAGATAGTAAAAACTTCACAAACTTAAATGTTAAACATCATCTAATAAATGATAAGCATCAAGATATTAAACATTTAACAAAACAATTGATAAATATAATTAATCCATTTTTTTTGCTCGTCTTTACTAATACCAAAGATGAAGCAAATTCACTATATACATATCTATCAAAATATAATATCGATTGTTGTTTATTAACAGGAAGTTTAGAAGCAAGAGAGAGAAAATCAATATTGAAAAGAATAAACAACCTCGAATATAAAGTTGTTGTTTGTACAGATATAGCAAGTAGAGGTTTAGATATTGATGGAGCTAGTGATGTTTTAAATATCAATCTACCAAACAACATCGAATACTACTACCATCGAGCCGGAAGATGTGGCCGAGGAAAATATGATGGAAATAGTTATATTTTTTATAATCACGAGGATCTATTAAAAGTTAATAAACTAATTGAAGATGGTTTAAGTATTGATTATTTAAAAATTGAAAATGATAAACTTATCAATGATTTGCCTTTAAAAGTTGAAAAGAAAAAAGAAAGCAAGAAGAAGAAAGCGATTCTCGATGAAAAAACATATCAAAATTTTTCAAAAGAAAAAGCGATTATAATAGCAAAAAATAAAGGCAGCAAAGTAAAGCCTGGATATAAGAAAAAAATTAAAAAAGAAATTCAAAAGATCAATAAGAAAATTCATAAAGAAGAACTGAAAAAAGAAATTTATAACAAGAAAGGGTAAGCAATATGAATAAAGATTTAATAATTGGATCTCACCTCTCATTATCTTCACCAAAATATTTTGAAGGTACAGTAAAAGAAGCTATCGATTATAATGAGACCACCTTCATGTTTTATACAGGTGCTCCTCAAAATAGTATTCGAACTTCTTTAGAAAAATTAAAAATTGATGAAGGTTTTGCAATGTTAAAATCTTCAAACATCGATATTTTAAATGTTGTTGTACATGCTCCATACATTATTAATTTAGCAAGTTCCAAGGATTTTGTTGCTAAAAAATCAATTGAAATATTGAACAATGAATTAAATAGAACCGCTGCATTTAAAGTACCAAATATTGTCCTACATCCTGGAAGTCATGTTGAGTGGTCATTAAATGAAGGAATAGAGCAAATAATAAAATATCTAAATGAAATATTTGAAATGAATAAAACTGATGTGGTCGTCTGTCTTGAAACAATGGCCGGTCATAAAAATGAGATCGGAAAAACATTTGAAGAAATTTCATATATTATCGAACATATCAAAGATAAGAAAAGAGTAGGTGTCTGCTTAGATACATGTCATATAAACGATGCTGGATATGATGTAAGTGATGTTGATGGAGTTCTTAATCAATTTGATAAAATTATCGGATTAAAATATTTAAGGGTTATCCATCTAAATGATTCTAAAAATCCAAGAGGATCTCATAAAGATAGACATGAAAATATTGGATATGGAACAATCGGTTTTGAAAATCTATTGAAGTGGGCATATTCTAAGAGATTAGCTAATCTTCCAAAGATATTAGAAACACCATTTTATGACAATAAATCTCCATATAAAACAGAAATTGAAATGATAAGAAAAAAAGTCTTTTTTGACTTTAAAAACTGTTCTAATCTTGATTTATTTTCCCAATAATTCTTTATATAAAATATCTAAAACATTGTTTTCATCAGCTCTAGCAATTATTTTAGAATTTTTAAAAACTATAAAAGTATCATTATTTAAAGCGATACCTAAATCAGCATTTTTTCCTTCACCGATTCCATTCACTTCACATCCCATAACAGCAACCTTTTTATGAATATTATTTTTAATCATAAAATCTAATACTTTATTTGCTATTTTTTTAAGATTTTTTGTTTTGCATCTACCACAGGTAGGACATGAAATAATGGTTGGATAATTTTCATATAATCCTAAATCATGGAGCAATCTTTTTGCAGCGACCACTTCTTGATATGGATCCCCGGTTAAGGATATCCTAATAGTTGATCCAATTCCTTCAAGAAGTAATGGAGATAGAGCAGAGACAGATCTAATTATTCCTATCTCATCAAATCCTGATTCGGTCAACCCTAAATGAATTGGATATTTTGTTTTTTTAGCAAGTTTTCTATTAATATCTATAGTAGATTTAACATCAGAGCTCTTAATGCTTAAAACCAAATCATAGAATTCTTGTTTTTCAAAGTAATTCACCCAATGCAAAAGTTCATCAACCATTCGATCATTTTTGCTTTCTTTATCTTTTATCTTTATTGATCCTTCATTGATTCCAATTCTTATCACAACTTGATGAACTTTTGCTGCTTCAATCAACTCATTTAGTTTCTCTTTTGAAGTATTGCCAGGATTTATTCTTATCTTATCAGCACCTTTTTTAATACATTCAATTGCCATATCTAAATTAAAATGAATATCACAAATTAAAGGAATCGATATTTCTTCTTTGATTTTAGGCAATACATTTATATCTTCATAATCAAGAATGCTAACTCTCATAAGATCAGCACCTAAAGTTGCACATTTATTAATTTGTTTTATAACCTCTTTATAGTTAGAAGTTTTAGTGGTGCACATCGATTGAATTAAAACAACTGAGTTTCCTCCAACTATCTTATTTCCAATATTGATACTTTTTGTCTCATCTCGTCTCATTTGACTAGATTATATCTCATAATAACTGGATTTTTAAATTGATTTATGATATATTTTTTAGACGATTGAGAGGAATTATTTATGGCAAAAAAAGAAGTTAGATATTCACTTATGCTTAAATGTACAGAATGTAATGAAGAAGTATATTTAACTAGCAAAAATAAAAAGAACACACCTGATAAGATTGAAAGAAAAAAATATTGTCCACGTTGTCAAAAAAGAACTGTCTTTAAAGAAAAGAAATAAAAACTAAATGATCAAATCCTTTCACTTTGATAATTCATATATGAGATCTAACTCCTATGTGATAGGAGAGATAAATCGCCCAGCAATCGTCTTCGATTTAGGTGATTTATCAACTGAAGTGATCGAATACATCAAAAAATATCATTGTGGAAGTTGTCTTGGTTTATTTTTAACACACGGACATTTTGATCATATAAGAGGACTAAACAATTTCTTTAATTATTTTACAAACACCACTTTGTTTGTTCATAGAGATGATGTAGAGTTATTAACTGATACTAATAAGAATTGTTCAAATCTTGCAAATGAAAAGGTAATTGTTGACTACACCAACATCTATGAATTAGATGATGAAGATGAAATCAAATTCTATGATGATATATTAATAAAGGTTATTCATACTCCATTTCATACCGAAGGTAGTGTATGTTATCGATGTGATAAATATGATGCACTGATTAGTGGAGATACTTTATTTAAAGAAACTATTGGAAGATATGATCTACCTACTAGCGATCAATCAAAAATTAATGAATCATTAAAAAAAATACTTTCTTTAAGTAAAAAACTTAAAGTATATCCAGGACATGGAGATGAAACCACACTCGAATATGAATTAAAATATAATATGTACTTAAAAAATTTGGAGGATAAATAAAAATGAATGTAACAGAATTAAGACCAGGAAATTATTTCATAGAAGATAATAACATCTATGTAGTAATGGATATTTTGTTAAACAAGACCGCAATGAGAAAGATGGTTGCTAAATTGAAAGTTAAGAATTTAAGAACAGGAGCGATCACTGAGATGTCGGCTAACTCTGGATATCAAGTAGATACCATTAGACTTGAAAAAAAGAAAATGAATTATTTATATGACAACGGTGATTTTGTTGTCTTCATGGATCAAGAAACATATGAACAAGTTGAGATCCCTCATTCAAGATTAGAATGGGAACTTCAATTCTTAACTGAGAACCTCGAAGTAGAAATCATTTCTTATGAATCAGAAATACTTGGTATCAATCTACCAGCTAAAGTGAAACTTCATATCATTGAATCTGAACCTGCTGTAAAAGGAGATACTGTCAATAAAGCAACCAAAGATGCAGTTTTAGAGACTGGACTAAAAATTCGTGTACCATTATTTATAAATAATGGTGATGATGTTTACGTGCGCACTGATAATGCACAATACGATGGAAGGGCATAATGCTTTATGGAATGGTATTACGTATTACTTTTATGTATTGTTTGTGTAATTGGTGGATTAGCAGGAGGCTTTTTTGGAGCTAGATATTTATTTAAAAAAGAACTTCAAAAACATCCTCCAATCGATGAGAAGATGATTCGTACTATTCTACTTCAAACAGGACAAAAGCCATCTGAAGCTAGAATTAGAAGTATCATGAACAGCATGAAACAAAAATAAGTTTATCATTTAAAAACTAATATCTAACTTAATTATGTAAAAAGGTCACTAGATTTCTAGTGACCTTTTTATGTTAATTTCCTTGCTAATTCGCATTATTTTTTTATTTATCAACAAGCATGTATGTTTAAAACTAGATAAACATTCGATGAGTTATTAACTAGAATAGCATTCATAAATCATGTTGATATAAAACAAGTATATCTAAATTATTTCATCCAAGTAATTTTACTTTCTTCACCTTTCTTTATTCT
>CAZJPX010000001.1:0-2161 GCA_964548325.1 uncultured Staphylococcaceae bacterium | reverse complement strand
TATATCTAAATTATTTCATCCAAGTAATTTTACTTTCTTCACCTTTCTTTATTCTAATGATGTTTGCTTTATGTTTATATAGTAATAAAGAGTAACCAGTAGTCATAAGAAGAGGGTAGTAGATACAAACAGTTGGTCCATATCCAAACCACATCAAATATTCTCCATAATTTCCATTAGCATATGTACAAGCATAGATAATGTAGACGATCCAACTAAATATAACTACAAACAAACCAGTGAGAATAGAAGCTCTAGAGACCTCTTTTTTTATTTTTAATATTAGTAAAAAAGAGCCAATAAATAGAGGAATAGTTAAGTATGATAAACATAATTCTGTACCTCCAAAAGAAGCGACCATTTTTCCTCCAGAAAATTTTAAAAAGATGCTATATCCATGACCAATCATCGATGAAAATGCTGCAAAATAATATGTTAATTGGACAAGTGTATTACCTGTTCCAAATACATTTAAAGTAGATGCAGAATCAGTACTGTCCATCAAATTATTTAATGCTGGTACATATGTGAACAAACAAAAAGTAGTGATGATTGGAACAACAGTTTTTAATATATCTAAAACGATTGTTAATAGACCTGCTTTTTTTCCTAAAACTCTTCCAGTGTTTGTTCCTCCACTATTATGACTTCCATAATCTCGAGGATCTTTTTTATAAAAAATTTTACCGATTAATACACCAGTTGGAATACTACCTAACAAGTATGAAACGACAAATATAATTAAAAACGATAATACTCTAAGAAAATAAATCATGGAAAACATTATACAAAAAATTTTTTTAAGATACTTAAAAAGTTTGCAATATTGCGATATAATTTAAAATTGTTATGGCTGAAAAAAATTATACTGGTTCAAATATTGAAATTTTAGAAGGTCTTGAAGCTGTTAGAAAAAGACCTGCAATGTATATCGGTAGTGTCAATCAACAAGGCTTACACCATCTCATTTGGGAAATCCTTGATAACGCAGTTGATGAAGCATTAAACGGATATGGAGATAAGATAACAGTAATCCTACATGAAGATGGTGGATGTACTGTCATGGATGAAGGAAGAGGAATTCCAGTTGACATGCATCCAAAAGCAAAGATTCCTTCTGTTCAACTTATTTTTCAAACCTTACATTCAGGAGGTAAGTTTAATGATGACGTCTACAAATCATCAGCTGGATTACATGGAGTTGGTAGTTCTGTTGTTAACGCCTTAAGTGAATATTGTGATGTCATCGTCTATAAAGATAAGAAAGCTTACAATATCAGGTTTGAAGATGGTGCAAGAAAAATCAAAGTACCATTAAAAGAACTTGGACCTACAACAAAACATGGAACAACAGTCAGATTTAAACCTGATAAAAGAATATTTCCTGTTATAGATTTTAACTTTGAAAAAGTTAGAACTCATCTAAAAGAAGTATCGTTCTTACTTAAAAAAGTAAGATTTATTTTCATCGATGAAAGAAACAAACATAAAGAGGAGTTCTATCATGAACATGGAATCAAAGAATATGTTGAAGATATAAATTCAGAGAAAAAAGCTCTTGGACCAGTTGTCATGATTCAAGGAAGTGAGAGCAAGATTGATGTCGATATCGCTCTTCAATATTGTTATAACGACTACAATGAAACGATTAGAAGTTATGTAAATAATGTTCATACTGCTGATGGTGGAACTCATGATGTTGGATTTAAAACCGGTATCACTAAAGCAGTTAATGATTATGCAGCAAACAATAATCTTTTAAAAGGAAAGAACACTAAATTAGAAGGAAGTGATATTAGAGAAGGTATCACTGCAATCATCTCTTTAAAGATGCCAGAATCCTTAACCGAATTTGAAGGTCAAACAAAAGGAAAAAACAATACTCCTCTTGCTTTATCTGTTGTTAGTAATCTCGTATACACAAGTTTTACATATTACTTAAATGAAAATAAAGATTTTGCAGTTCGACTCATCAAAAAATGTCAAGAATCAGCTAATGCTAGAATTGCTGCTCGTAAAGCAAAAGAAGAAGCAAGAAAAGCAAGAAAAGTATCAAAAGATAGTGTCGTTTTATCGGATAAACTTTGTCCTTGTTCTTCCAAAGACCCTTCAATTAATGAACTATTTATAGTTGAGGGTAACTCGGCAGGAGGACTTGCTA